>NZ_JAMBMW010000046.1:0-2185 GCF_024208055.1 Candidatus Nebulibacter yamunensis | reverse complement strand
TCATACAGTCCAGTTGGATCAATCACATTAACTGGGTTATTGCTCGCATAGGCATAAGGGTGTACATTTCCACCTGCTAAAATATCTAAAGCATCAGGCTGTAAATATCCACCAAGCTTAGGGTGAAAGTAACGTGCATTGTTGTAATAAAGCCCACTTTCTTCGTCATAATACTGCCCCGCAAATCTTAAATTTTGCGTGATGTTATGAAATGTTTCCTTAATCTCATAGCCTTGACTATCTGCCTGCCATTGAATCTGTCCTTTTATATCAAACAGTAGGTTTGGGGTGCCTACAGCGTCATTGATAAAATAATAAACCTCATCATTGGTTATCTGAGCCAATGGTTTGCCATCAAGATAGATAATATCAGTGATTTGATTATCGGTAATGATTTCAATTAATCGCCCTTCAATATCGTAGATAAATACCGTTTCTTTACCATGAATAACCTTTGTAATCCGTTGACCATAACCATTGTACTGATATTCAGCGATGAGCTGATTGTTTTCCTCAATCCGTTCAATCTGGTTTAGCACATCATAGTGTAAAGTTAAGCCATCTATCTGGGTAATATTGCCATTGGCATCTTTATTAAAACTGTTAAGCGCCTCTACCGCATTTTCTCCGATTAAAAAACCTGAGTTATCATAAGCAAATGATCGCTTAATAGCAGCAGATTCTATTGATTTTAAACGGCTAAAGTCGTCATAAGTATAGATTTTATTTTGTATTGGCGTGTCTAAGTGATTGACTTGTGTTATATAACCGTTGTTATCATAATCATAAAGGGTTTGAGTAATGTTCTGCACAGACTGATGTGTTAATTGATATAGCAGATCAAACTCACGTTTTAACGCCAAGCCATTACCAAAGGTTAATGATGATAAAGAACCAAAGGGAAGATGTTTTATATTATCTGCAAGCGTTTGCTCAATACTGCCAATCTTAGTTAGTGTACTTACTTTGCTTACCTCCCCCAAATGGTTATAGGCATAAGCTACTTGCAAGCCGCTGGGGTAAGTAATTGAGGTTATCTGATTATCTTTGTTGTAAGTATAACTGGTAGCGTAGCTATGGTTATTAATGGTTGATGTTTGGGTTAAAACATTGCCAAGCGCATCATACGCATTAGCTAAAGTATTAGCACTTGCAGCATGCCATCGTGTGAGTGATGTTAATCGACCTTTACCATAATTGCCTTTATCGTAAACATAGGTAAGTAGTGGCTGTTGATTGAAGCTAACTTCCGTTAGTCGATTCAGAACATCATAGCGATAATCAAACCGCTGACCTTTCGCATCTTCCTTCCTAACCAGCTGCCCTCCACCATTGTATTGAAGTTTTATTTGACCTCTGATCGAATCATCAATGTCTGTCTTTTCTCCCCAGGCGTTGTATCGATAACTGGTTTTCATCCCATCGTGTTCAATATTGGTGATGTTGCCCACTAGGTCTTTTGTTAGCTTAACTTCATGCCGTAATCTTGTACCCTGCGGGCTTTGATAAACCACTTGACCTGAGGCATCATGAATGGTCGTTAATAACTCACCTGACACATTTTTGTCATATCGAAGCACATTATTGGCACCATCGGTGATTGAGCTTATCACATCCTCAGCGGTTTTTTGATAACGTAGCGTTACCTGCTCTGGAGTCGTAACACTCACAAGATGTTGATGCTCATCATAACCATATGTCGTTGTCGCATGATTGACCGTAACGGATAAAGGCAATAACGGCAGTTCATTGTTATCCTTATCCTGATAGGTTAGCGTGGTTATTACACCATTTTCATCCGTAGATTGTAATACCTGACCGTCATGGTTTCTTTTATCAATGGTGGCAATATGTGCCAGTTCATTGGTTATTTTGTGCAAATAACCGTGTTTATCATATTGATACTTCATAACGGCATCACTGCTGTTGTAAGGCGCTTGAACCGTAGCGGGAATAAAATGC
This sequence comes from Candidatus Nebulibacter yamunensis, assembly GCF_024208055.1. NCBI lineage: Bacteria > Pseudomonadati > Pseudomonadota > Gammaproteobacteria > Thiotrichales > Francisellaceae > Candidatus Nebulibacter > Candidatus Nebulibacter yamunensis. Next base: position 223 of record NZ_JAMBMW010000046.1, on the reverse strand, counting down.
TGATCATTCAGATACGTATAACGCCATTGTCTTGTATTGCTTTTATCAGCAGCGTCTAAAGTACTTAGGTTTAACAGTCTGTTGTGATTGTCATACTCAAACGAGGTGACTAAGCCATTGACTTCATTAGTGATCAATTGAGGCAGTTCAGCTTCAGTAAACTGATAGCTGATCTTCAAAGCATCCTCATCAGTGCATTGTTGACTAAAGAAAGGTTTATTAG
>NZ_JAMBMW010000071.1:0-508 GCF_024208055.1 Candidatus Nebulibacter yamunensis | reverse complement strand
CTCTTCGAGATCATGGTTGCAAAGACCTATGACGAAGTGAAAAAATTCGACATGCAGGTCGAATGGCAGAAGGTTGAAAGTGACCTAGATGAGGTCGGATACGACGGAGTTTCGCCCTCAACCATCCTGCAACTGTTAGCTCTTGTGCTGGCGGGTGAAGCCAAGCGGGCTACGATCCTAAGTCTTGACAAAGCAGAGGTCATCGAGACCTGGCCAAAGGCGGTAAGCGCCATTAAGAGTGCGGTGGACCATTTCCGCACGGCATATCGAATTCCCGTGTCGGCCCTGCTTCCTTACGACTCTTTGATTGTCCCATTCGCTTACTGGTTCTTTATCAAACGCCATGAGCCGTCGGGTGACGATCACCTGCGTATGAGAGAGTTCTTTTGGAGGTCGGCGCTCAGCTATCGCTATTCGTCCGCCGTGGAATCGAAACTTGCAGCCGACAAGCGCGCGATTGACGACATCATCGCTGGCGGTACGGGAACTTGGGATATACCCGTTAACA
>NZ_JAMBMW010000045.1:0-2224 GCF_024208055.1 Candidatus Nebulibacter yamunensis | reverse complement strand
ATTACAACACTTCGGACAATCCAGCACAAACGGTCAAACAAATACAATATGTGATCACGGATGCAAATAGTCTTGATTCAGCAAATAACGTAAAAAGCTTGCTTACAATTACAACAGTGGATGATGCACCAGTGGTAATGACTCCAGAATCAAGCATGAATAATGGAGAGCTATTAACCATAATAAATAGTATTATCAATATTAGCGATGTTGATTCTCTAGCCAGTGACGTTGCGGTAAAAGTGAGTAATGTAGAAAATGGCTATTTCCAATTAAACAGTAATCCAGGCGTAGCGATAACGGAGTTTACGTTAGCTGATATAAATAACGGTGCAATTGAGTTTGTCCACGCAGGGAACAATCGTGTACCAAGCTTTGACGTTGTGGTAGGAGATTTGACCAATGATGTGAATGGGGCTTTGCCAGTTCATTCAAACTTTACGATGTTTAACGGTTTAAGTGTGATCTATACTAACTCGAATGATGTTGTGGATGCGTTAGTGCCTAATGGTTCAACTGTCCAAGATAATTCAGATGGGACTCTTACTGTTACCACTCAAAATGGTAGCGAAGTGACTATCCCTCAAGATAACCATGCGGTGATTACCGATGATGGTACAAATGTAACCGTTGATAGTGATGGTGATGGTATTTTAGATGTCACTGGAACCAGTGGTTCAAACTATGTCAATAATGGCGATGGGACATTTACCTTCACCACATCCGATGGTGACAGTGTGACCTTGCCAAATAACAGCAATGCGATTATTGGAAGCGGTGATGACGGTGAGACAGTTATTGATCTAGATGGAGATGGTACAGTGGATGTTACGGTTCCGGATAACTCACAAGTGATTGATAATGGAGATGGTACGATAACCGTGATTACCGCAGATGGTGACAGTGTAACCTTACCAAATAACAACAATGCAATTATTGGAAGCGGTGATGACGGTGAGACAGTTGTTGATCTAGATGGCGATGGGACAGTGGATGTTACGGTTCCGGATAACTCACAAGTGATTGATAATGGAGATGGTACGATAACCGTGATTACCGCAGATGGTGACAGTGTAACCTTACCAAATAACAACAATGCGATTATTGGAAGCGGTGATGACGGTGAGACAGTTGTTGATCTAGATGGCGATGGTACAGTGGATGTTACGGTTCCGGATAACTCACAAGTGATTGATAATGGAGATGGTACGATAACCGTGATTACCGCAGATGGTGACAGTGTAACCTTACCAAATAACAGCAATGCGATTATTGGAAGCGGTAATGACGGTGAAACAGTTGTTGATCTAGATGGCGATGGCATTGCAGATGTGATTGTACCAAGAGGATCGATTATTAGAGAAGCTGATACAGATTATCTTACTATTGAAACAGCAACAGGAGATCAGATTCTTGCTAAACGAAATTCAGCTACAAACTTAACTGTTCAAAAAATAAATACAGTTTTGAGTACTGACACTAATGCTCTTAGAGTTTCTGTTAATGCAGAGGGTAATTATGTTATTAATGGAAGCCTTTTTGGCTTTACTTCTGGTTTAACTTCACCATCCACCAACCTTGTTGCCTATGAACAACTCTATGCTGGTTTTACAGACGGTAATATTGCTAATATCGTTCATAGTAACTTTAGTTCAGGGGAAGGTACGGTTAATAATCCTTTATTTGGAGAAATCAATGCTGGTCAAAAGGTGGTGATTGCAAGTATATTAAATAGTGATAGTGTAGAGGCTATTGTCAAAGGCTTAAGCACAGCCGAGGGAAATATAGAAATCATTCGTTCAGGAAATAGGATTGACATTATTCTTAATGTCAATCCTAATTACATTGGACCTGCTGAGTTGGAGTTATCAGTTTATAAAGATAATGTTTTACAAGATGTGCAACATATTAAGTTTGCAATCAATGGACAATCAAACTTGGTTCTCGATCAAGCATCAAGTGGTGGTTTAGGTTCTAGACAAATAGAACAAGTTGATGCGAGATCAACAACACCATTAAAAGAGGAAGTTGCCTCATCTGTAGGCAAAGGCGCTAAAGAAAGTTTGATATCAACCTCATTGACTCTGTTGGAAGGTCAATTTAAACAGGCGTTAAATGCGGGTGAATCTGTTGATAAACTCTCTAATATTGCAATGAATTTGGTAAGACAGGAAATAGAAAAAGGGCTAGATGTTAATAATAACATTGTAATCAAGAGTACTAT
>NZ_JAMBMW010000070.1:0-515 GCF_024208055.1 Candidatus Nebulibacter yamunensis | reverse complement strand
GTGGCCGAGATCACGCCCATTACCGATGCTACTTCGCGGAAAGTCCAATCGCAATACGAGCAGTTTCCTTACCCGCCGTGGGATGCCATGAATGAAGCCATTGCGCCTCATAGCTTGGCTGATTTTCTGCGCACGCGCTTTCCTGATCACACCTGGGCCAGCACGGCCACGCCACAGATATTATCAGCGGGCTGCGGCACCGGGCGCGGCGCAATCATGTTGGGGATGACATTCCCGCAGGCGCAGATTACCGCTTTCGATCTCAGCCGCGCCAGCGTTGCCTATGCCACCATGAAGGCCGAACAGCATCAGGCGCGCAACATTACCTTTGGCATTGGCGATATTCTGAATGCACACAGCCTGGGGAAAACTTTTGACCTGATCGAAAGTGCTGGCGTTCTGCATCACATGGCTGACACCATCGCCGGTCTGCGGGCTTTGACCAGCACCCTGAAGCCTGGGGGTGTGATGCGCCTTGCCTTATACAGCGAACGCGGGCGAGCGGGCGTCAAAGC
>NZ_JAMBMW010000005.1:0-104349 GCF_024208055.1 Candidatus Nebulibacter yamunensis | reverse complement strand
AAACAGTTAGCGTCGATGATAGTGTGGCATTCGTCATGTGAAAGTAGAACATCATCAGGTTTTTTATTTGTCATTAGTTTATCAATACGATAAAAACGACCCTTACCTCTTTAACTTTTTTAAAATATCCTGTATACAAGGGTAGCGAATCAAATTGTACTATTAATTATTTTTTGACTTAGGAAACAATATCGTAGGTTATTATCCAATCTCTTTTTTCTGGAATATATACGTTTTTCATTTCACTACAAAAAATTTTTTCGGTATTTTTCAATCTATTATTGAAATCTTTTGAAAAATTTAAACCATCAGATTCTAATAGTCGTGCATATATTTTTTGTGCAGTATCTTGAGATATAGCATAAAATTGTTTAATCTGGTCAATAGTTTGTTCAGCGTTATTTAGTATAGATGCTAAAAGTTCGTGATAAATAGTTATAAATTTATTGACTCTACTCTGATTTTTTATAAACCATTTTTGTCTGGTATTTGCAATTAACCCTTGATATTCACCAAGGTGCTTATAAAGATTTGTCAGACAGTTTACATTTGGCATGACACAAAAAGGAGGGTTTAATAACGTTGCATCTAATTGACCATTAATTAGTTTTTTGTAACGAATATTTGTTGCACCGGATTTTAGCCATTTTAATTGATTATAATCTTGGGTACTCAACGTTGTCTTAAGGTAAGTCCTCAAAGCTCGAGCATAACCACTGTCGGTATCAATACCAATATTAACTTGGTTTAGCTTAAAATTAATATTTCCACATAAATCAAGTATCCCACCATGAATTGGCATAAACGCTCTAATATCATGGAATTTTTTTTCAAAGTAAATAGATAAGGTATCATCGTATGACATGAAAACGATATCAGCTCTTTTGTCTATTAAGTCTTGATGGCTTTCATTAGCGTTTTTAACGTATTTAATTTCAATATCTGCTTGGTAACGTTTTTGTAACGTTTCTAAAATGAAAGCCGATATATCTTTAAAAGTTGAAATTTTTAATGCTTCATTCATATTTCTAACCTTTTTTAGATAATTAATTTATGTGAGTCAATGGTTTATTATGCGTCCAATACAAATAAATTAAAATAGGGATAATAATAAGTATTGTATAAAAATCCCATAAAATGGTTAAAAATGCACCGATTGTTAGTCCCAGAACAAAGCTGATTATGGTTGTACTGATAAGTACTAAATCAAAATAACGTTTTTCAGCGAACATATGTGCAAGGTTTAATAAATTCATAGTATAGGCAACTAGATTAATTTTGGTTGAATGAAAGCGATAAAAGACGTTATTCGTAATAATACTCATAATGGTAGCTATATTCGCAACAATTAAAAATCCTAAGCTATCTTCCTGTAAGTGACCACTAGTTAGGGCGACCCTCCCAGCAAAGCAATAGATTATCACAAATCCTAAAGATAAAATAATACGGAACTTAACACTTTTTTTAACCAACAAATTATGAACAACTATCCCTGAAATAACAAAGTTGATAAGTAAAGTTGCTCTTACCATGTCAGTAAATTGAGGGTTAGTTGCCATATCTGCAATAAAATAAATAATATTACCTGTCATTAACACTACAAAAACTTTATATAGCATAATGACGGAAATAGCATCGTTAACACCATTAATAAAAGCTAGTTGATAATAGTTAATTAAATCTCGTTTATTCATGATTGATCTACTCTAATTTGGGACACTTTTGAGTTTCCGACTCAATTGTACATTCAAACTGTTTTAGAGTCGTATAATTTATCATTCAATATAGCCTTGTTTCTTTACTCCAATTAGAGGCTGTCCAAACGGTCTAAACTAACCACTAAAATAGCCAAAATAAATCACAGTAAATTTTAGTGAGTGATTAAAACCTTTGAAATAGATACCATTATTTTCAGTCTAAATAATTTTGTTATTTAAATTAACAAATATTTATAAAAATAGATAGCATAAATATGTAATTAGGTTGATTTAATTAAAAAAGATTTGAAAGCTTGCAATCCTTAAATTGAAATATATTTTGAAAAAACTAAAAAAAGGATTGCAGGATGGATTATCACATAAGTGATGAAGTTTGGAAAAAGATGTATATGTTTTTACAAACAATAAAAGGCATACACGTTTAAAATGCTGACAATATTCGTTGGCGCTTTACAGAGACTTTTTCGTACTGGCTTTACAAACACTAAGCTGAACGAAAAATATGGGAAAGTATGATGATCAATTTTAGTGATGCAGATTTGCAAGATACCATGCTTGATTCAACTATTGTAATAGCACATGCTCTTTGTGCAGCAGGTTATGAAAAGCATGGCAGCGATGCTCAAGCGCTTGGTAGAGGCAAAGGAGTTTCATTAGTATGATAAAGGAATTTACAAAGAGAGGCAGAGGGCTTCCTGCAGAGCTCTCCATTTTTCCCTGTTTTGTAATTGCCACATCCTCTCAAACCCTAATGTCAATCCAACTCAAGAAATTCTGGGATCAGTTGAAATCAGCTTTATGCCTATCTCAATAGGGATAGTGTCAATAGGAGTGTATAGTTTATGAGTTATATTTACTACTCTACTTGACGCTTATTGATGATTGTAGAGCATAGTTGATTTTGCCCATCAAAGTTTAATCTTATCAAGCTAGATGGGTGCTCATCGTCATACTTAGTTACATCGTTTATATTATTATTTTTTATTTCAAGTTGAATATGTACAACACTACTGCCCGTAACTTTAGTATTTAAAAGCGTATATTTGGTTGAATATTGAAAAACATAGCATGAATCATTACTTCTAGATGCTATAAATATAAAATAAGAATCCTCTGTATTGCCTTCATTAAGGTAAGGCTCAATCTTTTCATATCCATATTGGTAATTATCTTTTAAAGCAGCAGGTTTCAAGATATATAACTTAAAGTTTTCATAGTTGTGATGAACTATTTGCTCATTCACAGGCTGTAGCAAAACAGGCTCAGAATCATTGATTTTAATATCAAAGCTTAAATTACTTTCTTTGTATTCAGATGAGTATGCACTGCTGCATAAAAATAAATATAAAACTCCCACGTAAAGATAGTGGAAAAGCTTTCCTAGCATTGAGGTTCACCATCTGTCATCGATACTAATTGCCAGCTATATTTGTAACCTGTTGTGTATAATGCGTGAGCAGGAGTACACTTTTTACCAAATGATGCTGTGTATCCGTCGTTATGTCTTAAAACAACATTAAAACTAATTGGTTTGCTGCATTTATTGACTATCACCCACGTATTGCCATATTCAGTACTAACATATGCTCCAACACAACCTATATTTTTAAGGTTTTTGCTAGAGGTAAAAAATATTTGCTCTTGTTGCATAATTTTATCCAATTCGTTTTGACTCAGGATAGTTGGTTCACCCAAGCTAACCTCTCTAACTTCAGTTGGATTTATTTGATATTTACTTAACGTCTCCATTAATACGGGATTATTGTAAGGGAAAACACTTTGGTTGCCTGCAAAAGCACTGACTGCAGCAGCTGAAAGTATGCTTATAAGCGCCAATGATGAGCATGCTTTTTTAAAAGAACTCATTTCTTCTGTCTCCCTGTGTTAGATTTAGTAAAAACTAGTTTCCGGAGAAACGCTAACATAAAAACTAGTCCCTCGCAACATGAGCAGTATTTTATCTGATTACTGTTTTTTAACGTTTGATCTAGCTTTTAAATACTTGTAAAGCGTTGTACGAGAAATATTAAGTTGCTTGGCAATTTCTTCAGTTGTGAGTTCTTTTTGATTGTAAAGTGCTTCAGCAAATTGATGAGTTATATCACATCCCCAGATTTTCGGTAAAAACATTAAATCGCGCTACTCAAAGAAATATTTTGGTGATTCTCCTGGAATTTCTGTTGTATCGCTGATGGCTAATCATGTTCCAATCAATGCTCGATTAATAGGGTGTAATGAGCACGAGAGTCATTTTGCTTTTGATTTGGTATACAACAACACTTCACAAATCAAAATTGATATGCTGACTGGCGATAATCATACGGTAAATCAGATTAATTATATTGCACTTGATGCAATTGATATCGAGTTTGTGCCAAGTATAAAAAATATTCGAGAAGCCTCTGCGTTTCTTTACTGTACGCGTGATTTAGATATATATAAAGGGTTAATCTCGCCAAAAGGAAAAGTTGATCTTGCTCTTATTAAGAGTCAAAAACGTGAAATTATCAGAGTGCTTCTTTCACTTATACTTCAACATAATACACAGGCGGTTATCGTTAAAAAATTGTCATCACACAAGCGGAACATACGTTTAAAGTCGGCATTATGGGAGTACAACAAAATACTCAAAACAATACACATTTTAAACCTGATTAATGATGAATCTCTTCAACAGAAATTAAGAAGAGCAAGAAACAGAACCGAGTCATATCATCAGCTCCAACGCATTATTAGAAAGGTGCATGATGGCTTGTTTAGAGGCAATAAAACAATTGATAACTGTGTTTATATTTAGGCATCAAGACTCATTGCCAACTGTGTAATTGCTTACAATTCAATCTTATTATCGAATATATATTAAACTGGTCGAAAAATACGGGGAAGATAAAGCTAAGCAAATCATAAATCGTATATCGCCAGTAGCATGGCAACATATTAACGTTACTGGAAGATACAAGTTTATGTCCCAGGATTATGCGCCTGATATTGAAGTAATATCAAAATTCCTTGAAAGTAAGCTGACATCGCACTTTGAGAAGGGGTGAAAATTGAAAAACAGGGAAAAATGGAGGGCTCTGCAGGAAACCCCAGCCCAGGCACCTAATTGAGTGCTTTTTTCTAAGCTGAAACACTTTCGCAGAGTTTTTTCTAGATTTGATAAAACAAGGATCAGTTTCAGTGGTTTTTTGCACATTTCGGGAAGTTTAATATGACTGCAAAACACTGATTAGATTAGCAAACAAAAATGCAAACAGTAAATCCATGTATGAATCGGACTCTAAACATTATATCCAGAAGATGAAACATTGCTATTAGAGCCAATCCAATCAGTGTGGAAAAATTGACCATATGCTTTGTCTAAACGCTCATAAGTATGTGCGCCAAAATAGTCACGTTGTGCCTGGAGTAAATTTGCCGGTAGCCTAGCTGTAGTAAAACCATCAAAAAAACTTAATGCAGAAGTTAATGCAGGCATAGCAATACCAGTTTCTATACCTTTAGCAACGATTCGCCTTACACTTGGTAATGCTTTTTGAACAAGAGATTTAAAATAGTCATCAAATAACAAATTTTGTAATTGGGGACTACGATCAAAAGCAGCTTTTATTTTTTCTAAAAATATACTACGAATAATACAACCTTCACGCCACATAAGCGCAATATCACCATAATTAAGTATCCAATTGTATGTTTGGGAGGCTTCTTGCATAAGCATATAACCTTGCGCATAGGAGATGATTTTGGCAAATAGGAGTGATTGTTGTAAATCGTGTAATAGTGCGCTAGAAATAGGGGTATGTGGGTAAGCTTTCTTGCCATAAAAACGCTCTGCTTGTAGGCGAGTATTTTTTTGAGCTGAAATACAACGTGCAAAAACACTTTCTGCAATTAAGGTCAAAGGTATACCTAAATCAAGTGCATTAATGCCTGTCCATTTGCCAGTACCTTTCTGTCCAGCGGTATCTAAAATCCGATCAATAACATAGCCTTCCTTATCTTGAAACTTCAAGATATTGGCAGTGATTTCAATTAAATAACTATTAAGTTCCGTTTGATTCCAGTTGGTAAAAATAGCAGATAAGTGTTCATTATCTAGCTCAAGCAAGTCTTTCATAAATTGATAAGCTTCGCATATTAGCTGCATATCACCATATTCAATTCCATTATGTACCATTTTAACAAAGTGTCCTGCACCTCCAGAGCCAACCCATTCACAACAGGCTTCACCATTTGGTGTTTTAGCAGCAATTGCTTTAAAGATAGGTTTAATTGTGGGCCATGCTTCCATCATACCACCAGGCATCATTGAAGGTCCAAAACGCGCTCCTTCTTCACCGCCTGAAACCCCTGTACCGATAAAGTAAATTCCTTTTTTCTTTAATGTTTTTACACGACGTTCGGTATCTGCAAAGTTGGAATTGCCACCATCGATAATAACATCGCCTTGATCAAGTTGAGGAATTAAGCTATCAATAAATTGATCGACAACTTCTCCTGCTTTTACCATCAACATCACTTTACGTGGTTTTTTGAGTTTTGAAAGCATATCTTTAATCGAATAGGCACCAATAATATTTGTACCTTTAGCATTGCCATTTAGAAATTCATCCACTTTACTGGTTGTGCGATTGTAAGCAACAACTGTAAACCCATGATCATTCATATTGAGAATCAAGTTTTGACCCATCACTGCTAAGCCAACAACGGCAATGTCTCCTTTTTGCTGCATTCATGCACTCCAAAACGATAGAAAAACAATATGCTAGGCATTGTAAAGCTTTGATTTGGTAAGATAAAGGCTTTTATTAAGAATGGAAAAAAGTAACAAGGTAAAAACAAAAGTGATTTTCTATTGTTCAGATGCTTTAATTTGGTATTTTTTTACGATTTGACCGCCAATAATGTGAGATTGAATGATTTCTTCTAATACTTCTGGCGTACAAGAGTGATACCAAATGCCATCTGGATAAACAACAGCAATTGGTCCTTGGATGCAGATACGAAAACAGTTTGCCTTGGTACGATATACTTCACCATGTTGTGACAGTCTAAGTTCAGATAGACGTTTTTTAAGATATTTCCAAGAAACCATTGAATCTTCTTTGTTACAGCACTTATCAATGCTTTGATCACAGCATAAAAAAATATGCCGTTTTATGTTTTGAATGCCAAGTAAATGCGCTTTTTTGGCAGCTAAATTATCTTCCATGCTATGTCCTTTAAAATGGAATGAGGTTAAACATAGGAATTAAAATAGGTGTAGCAAGGGTTAAAACAAAGCCGCTACTGATGGCAATAGGTACTGCACTAATGCCAATATGATCTTTGATAACTGGTAGTGTAAAATCCATCGCTGTTGCACCACAGTAACTTACAAGTTCAGTTGGCATGCGTTTTGCTAGTATGGGAATAATAATGATAGCAATAATTTCACGTGAAAAATCGATAAAAAATGTCATGGTACCAAAATGAGCATCAATGAGTTGTGCATTTAAGATACTTGCTAAACTATACCAACCAAAACCACTGCTAAGCATCAATGCGTGACCTGTGGAGATATTGAAAATAAAACTCAATATTATTCCACTAATCAATGAACTTAGGATAAGAATAATTGCTATCATGATACCTACTTTGTTTTTTAGGATTTGGGCTAATGAGTGACCCTCACGTCGCATTTGGACACCAATAATAAATAGCGTTAAGATCAAAATGCCATCAATCATGAGTTCAATATAAGGAAAAGGTTTGTTAATAAATAAGCCAAGTAAGCTACCAATAATAAGATAACTAAGGTATTTGCAACTTTCTAAAATAGGCTTAACTGGATTAGTAGATTTGATAAATTGAGTATGAGCTACCAGTGCATGTTTGGGTTTTATTTTTAGGTAAAGCGTTACGGCAAAAATATTAACAAAGAACAAAGTAACAATAAAGCTTAGTACAATAGCAAGTATTGCTAGAAGTTCACCTTTTAAATGATAAATAAGCTCACCAAAGTTATAACCCATCACAGTAATAATCAGGCTAATCATCATTGATAAGAGTTTACTCATTACTTTGTTGGATAAGTGTTTAACGTTAATAAAATAACCTAAGACCAAAGCAAATAGAATAATAATTGCCTGAAGCATCGTTATTCACCACTAATGTTACATGTGCTAATTAGTAAAGAACCTGTACGAATATGCGAAAATGTATCAATATCTTCCCCCATGGCAACAATGTTATGAAATAGATCTGTTAAATTCCCAGCGATGGTAAAATTGTCAATTGGGTATTGGATGATACCATTTTCAATATAATACCCCATCGCACCTTGTGAATAGTCTCCTGTTGTGAGATTAAAGCCTTGTCCCATTATTTCATGAATGATAATGCCTTTATCCATTTTTTTAATAAGAGCATCAAGTGATATGGTTTGGGTACTGTTAACAATTACATTACTAACCCCTCCTGAGTTACCTGTAGTTGTTGAATTTAACTGACGTGCACTATAGCTATTTAATAGATAGCGTTTAAGTTTGCCATTGACAATAATGGGGTTTTCACCAAAATTGACTCCCTCGTCATCATAAGGTTGATTTCCTAAACCATTTTTAATATTTGGGTTTTCAATCAAACTCATATTTTGACTTAAAATATCATAATCAAGTTTATTCAGTAAAAAGGTATCTTTGTGATATTGATGTCCCCCTTTTATCGCAGATAACAATGTTTTCCAGAATATACGTGCAATGGCAGGGGAGAGCAAAATAGGTAAACGTTGACTCTTAATTTTCTTTGGATTTCGTCTATTTAAAGTGCGTTCAATTGCAAGGTTTGCGATTTCTTGAATAGTTGGTAAAGCAAAGAAGTCATAAGCACTAAAATACGCATTATCACGTTGCATGCCATGCTTGTCTTTAGCAATAAGTCCAATACCGATACTATGACGTGTTTCAGGATAAACGTGTATAAAGCCATAGCTATTAGCAAAACCATGTATGATTTCAAAACTGTTGATATCCACGCCTTCAGAATGGAAAATGCTTTTTTGACTAACTGCTAGTTGCTCACATGTTTTGGCATGTTCAATGGTTTTTTCAATGCTAAAGTCCACAATGGGACAGTATAGTTCAGGCATCTTTTGTGGTTCACATAAAAAAGCTTTATCAACGATGCCAGCAAAGGGGTCAACTTCTGTATATTGAGCAATCGCCGTGGCACTATCAATAATTGATTGAATGCTTTTATCACTTAGATCAGAAGTTTCAGCATAGCCTGTTTTGCCTTGATGATAAACGGTTACATTAAGTTGTTGAGTAACATTAAATTCAAGTGTTTCAGTTTGTAAATCACGTACAGCGATGACGTGCCCTTGGTTATAACTACAGCTTATTTCAAAGGCATCAATATTTTTGTGTTGTAAACGCTCATAAGTACTGGTAAGTACCGTTTTGATGTAAGATAGTTTGTCTAAGATTAACATGGCTGGCTATTTATAATCTCTTTTATTAAGTAAGGATGAATGACAATCATTATCTAGAATCAACCTAAAGATAGCAAATATTGGTTGAAGATTTTTGTTTCTTTAATTTGTTAAGAAAAAACAAAATAGCATTTGAGGGAAGTCAAAGGTTTTTGTTACAATCACTACACTTTTGTTTTACGCTAATTTCTCCCTTTATGAACTCAGTGTTTTGTTTATCACCCGTTGATGGTCGTTATGCGAATAAAGTCGACGCACTACGCGCGCATTTAAGTGAATATGGTTTAATTTATTATCGTATAGTTGTTGAAATAAAATGGCTTAAGCAACTAGCTAAGGAAGATAAAATTATTGAAGTACCAAAACTCTCACAAAGTGCGTTAGAGTACTTGGATGAAATTATCAAAAATTTCAGTGAAGAAGATGCGTTGGAGGTTAAAAAAATTGAAACAACTACCAATCATGATGTTAAGGCCGTGGAGTATTTCATAAAAAATAAAATTGCTAATCATGCTGAGTTAAGTCGAATAAGTGAATTTATTCATTTTGCTTGTACTTCAGAAGACATCAATAATTTATCTTATGCCTTGATGCTAAAGCATGGCGTTAATAAAGTGATATTACCTGAAATTACCTATATACAGAAGGTTATTGCTAAGTTTGCTTTAGATTTTGCCGATCAGCCGATGTTATCGCGCACGCATGGACAACCAGCATCCCCAACAACCTTAGGCAAAGAGTTTGCAAATGTCAGTTATCGTTTAGAACGACAAATTATGCAATTAAAAAAGCTTGAATATTTAGGTAAGATAAATGGTGCTGTTGGAAATTTTAATGCACATATCGCAGCTTATCCTAACCTTGATTGGCCAGAGATTGCAAAACACTTTATCCAATCCTTAGGACTGACCTACAATCCATTGACTACCCAAATTGAACCGCATGACTATATTGCAGAGTGCTTTGATTGTTTGTGTCGCATCAATACAATTTGTATTGACTTTAATCGGGACATTTGGAGCTATATTTCATTAAATTATTTTAAACAGAAAACTATTACAGGTGAAATTGGCTCATCCACCATGCCGCATAAAGTCAATCCAATTGATTTTGAAAACGCAGAAGGTAATCTAGGTGTGGCAAATAGTTTAATGAATCACTTATCGTCTAAATTGCCGATCTCACGTTGGCAGCGTGATTTAACGGATTCTACTGTATTGCGTAATATCGGCATGAGTTTGGCTTATAGCTTAATTGCGTATCAGGCAATGCTAAAGGGAATGAGTAAACTAGAGCTCAATCGGGAGCCAATTTTAGAAGATTTAAAGGATAACGTTGAAGTATTAGGTGAAGCCGTACAAACGGTGATGCGCCGTTATGGTATTGAACAGCCCTATGAGAAATTAAAAGAACTTACGCGTGGCAAGCGCATATCACTGCATGATTTATCTGCTTTTATTGACAGCTTGACCTTGCCTTATGAGGTTAAACAATCCCTTAAGGCAATGACTCCTGCGAATTATATTGGTATTGCTGAACAGTTGTGTCAAGAATATATCAAACATTAGCACTTTGTAATATAAATTAAAAAGGATAAAAAATGATTTTAATTACGGGTGGTACAGGCTTTATTGGCTCACATACTGTAGTCGAGTTTATTACGATAGGGCTTGATGTTATCATTATCGATAACCTATACAATAGCTCACAAGTTATAATAGATCGCATTTATGAGATAACAGGCACAAAGCCAATTTTTGTCAAAGGAGATATCCGTGATAAGGCATTTTTAATAAGTATTTTTGAGCAATATCCAATTGAAATGGTCATTCATTTTGCAGCCTTAAAAGCAGTGGGTGAAAGTGTTTTGAAACCCTTGGAATATTATGATAACAATGTTTCTGGTACGCTAAACTTACTCAATGTCATGTACGATAGAGGTATTAAGAAATTTGTATTTAGCTCTTCTGCTACGGTTTATGGTAATCCTCATGAGATTCCAATAACAGAAAATTGCCCGATTGGTACACCAATAAACCCTTATGGACAGTCTAAAGTCATAATCGAGAAAATCTTGCAAGATTTATCATTTGCAGATAAAGAATGGTCCATTGCAATCTTACGTTATTTTAACCCAATCGGGGCACATGAAAGTGGATTGATTGGAGAGTTACCAAATGGTATTCCTAATAATTTATTGCCTTATATTACCCAAGTAGCCAGTGGTAAATTGCCAAAATTATCGGTATTTGGAAATGATTACAATACAAAAGATGGTACAGGTGTACGTGATTATATTCATGTTGTGGATTTAGCTAATGGTCATTTAAAAGCTTATGATTATATTAAGGATAAAAACGGTTGTTACGTTTGGAATTTAGGTACAGGTAAAGGCTATTCAGTGCTTGAAATTATTAAAGCATTTGAGACAGCATCAAAGCAAAAAGTCCCATTTCAAATTAAATCCAAACGAGCAGGTGATATTGATGAATGTTGGGCAGACTGCGCTAAAGCGCAAAAGGAGCTTAACTGGCAGGCAAAAAGAGATATTTATACAATGATGGTTGATAGTTGGCGTTGGCAGTGTAACCAAAGTAAATAAATGGTTAGTTGACAAACGTGATATTATTTAGGAAAGTTGTTCAACAAATAGAGATAAGTAAGGATACCCCTATTATCAAGCTTGCATTGGAGGAGGGGTTTGAAACTCATGAATCATTTACCTGCTGGCAGATATGCCATCATTTGAAATAATTAAGGTAAGTCATATGTTTTTAGCTGTGCCTAAAGTGATCACTTGCTATTAGATGACCAAGAGGTATTACTGTTGTAATTCTTTAGAAATAAAACCTTGTGAGTTGACATCAACAGCAGCAGAATATTCGATAAATAGAGCTTTGCGTGTATTTTTACGTGGACGAGCTTTTTTATCTTGCACCTTTGGTTTTTTAATTTTCTGTTCTTCTGAGTTATCTGATTCTTTCATGTTATTATCAGCATCCGAGCTTTGAATTGTTGCTTCATCAACAATAACATCAAATACCTCATCATCTGTACCTTCATTATCATGTTCAACTACAATAACGTCACCTTCTGATGGTACTTGACCTTTTAAAACTTCTTCTTTAGCTAATTCAGTAATGTTAATGACTTCAAAGGTTAGATATTTCGTTTTGTTTGTATGGGCAGAGTGCGTTTCAATTTGAGTAGCTTTACCACTACTTACAGTATTAGCTTCAGTTAATACTTTCCTCACCATCAGTGAAATTTTTTCTTCAGGAGTGGTTGAAATGGTCTTCATCATGGCTTTCTCTTTAGCAGCCTTAATTGCTTCTGGAGACTCTTTTTTCAAGATGGAAATATTAATCACTTCTTCACTTTGATGAACTTGTAAACGTTGATTTGGTCTATTATTACGTCCGTTTAGTTTGTTGGCATTGCGATCGCGCTCATTACTTTGTTGGCTATTTTGCTCACGTTTTTGCTTTATTGCAACGTTATCACTTTTATCGCTTTGCTGTTGACGATTTTGCTTATTGCCCCGATCATTATTATCACGAATATTTCGATCGTTGCGTTGTTCATTACATTGATCTTTATTGGAGTTTTCTTTGTTAATATGCTTATGATTAGATTTTTCTTTTTCGTTTTGTTTTTCGGAGAAGAAAAAGGACATTAATTTTACCAAAAGATTTTTTTGAACTTGATTTTTTTGATTTTTCTCATGCTTATCGATTTGTTTTTGAGGCACTTGTCGGTTTAGTTTTTGATTGCTCTTGTTGTTTGCCTTATCAAGTTCATCTGAGTTTAGAGTTTGATTAACTGATTTTAATGCAGGTTGTTTCGATTTGTCGTGCTTAGGTGTCTTGTATAATTGGACATTTTGCTCTTCCTCAATCAAATTATAGCTTGGGCGATTAGCCGTGTAAGCCTCTCCCCATATTCGTTGAATGTTATAATGCGGTGATTGTAAGTTTGCATTTGGAATCAAGAGTACCTTAGTGTTAGTGCCTTCCTCAATTTGTGATAATTCATCGCGTTTTTCGTTCAATAAAAAGGTAGCAACATCGATTGGCAATTGAACACGTAGTTCATTTGTTTTCTCGCGCAATGCTTCAGCGTGAACGTTACGTAAAATGGATAGTGCAAGTGATGGGATGGAGCGAATAAAGCCATGACCCTCACAACGAGGACAAGCGTGCATCACAGACTCACCTAGAGATGCTTGCAAGCGCTGGCGAGAAATTTCAACTAAGCCAAACTTAGAAATACGCGTCATTTGAATCTTAGCACGATCACTGTATAATGCATCGACCAGCTTTTGCTCAACGGCTTTTTGGTTAGGGAAGAATGCCATATCGATAAAGTCAACGACGATTAGACCTCCAAGATCACGTAAGCGCAATTGTCTAGCAATTTCTTCAGCTGCTTCAAGATTAGTAGCCAACGCAGTTTCTTCAATATTGTCGCCCTTTGTGGCACGTGCAGAGTTAATATCGATAGCGGTTAAAGCTTCGGTTGTGTCAATGACAATCGATCCACCAGAAGGCAAGTGTACTTCACGCTTAAAAGCGCTTTCGATCTGCTTTTCGATTTGAAAAGCATTAAAAAGAGAAAGCTCTTTTTTGTATAGCTGTAAACGTGAGATAAAGTGAGGACGCAGCATAGATAGCTGGCGTTTTAAATCCTCAAAAGCTTCTTCATCATCAATAATAATCTCATTAATATCTTCTTTTAAGTGATCACGAATGGCACGAATGGTAATGTCGCTTTCTTTGTGAATCAAAAAAGGTGCTTTACGCTGGTAAGAAACGCGTTTTATCGCGTCCCATAGGTTAATTAATGTATCAAGGTCGGCTTGAATCTCTTCTGCTGAGCGATCTACCCCAGCGGTACGAATAATAACTCCCATATTGTTTGGAATGGTAAGAGAATCAAATAAAGTCTTAAGTTTTTGACGTTCATCACCTTCGATACGGCGTGAGATTCCGCCAGCACTTGGGTTATTTGGCATAAGCACCATATAGCAACCTGCAAGCGTAATAAAGGTGCTAAGAGCAGCGCCTTTTGTGCCACGCTCTTCTTTAGCGATTTGCACGATAAGCTCTTGACCAACATCAAGTAATTCGTTTAATGGTGTATTAGGATCTTTGGTTGTTTTCTTGAAATACTCAGGTGATATTTCTTTATAGGGCAAAAAGCCGTTTTTATCTTCACCATAGTTTACAAATACGGCATTTAAGCTAGGCTCAATGCGTGAAATTTTTGCTTTGTAAATGTTAGCTTTCTTTTGTTCTCTGTCAACGCTTTCAATATCTAAATCTAACAACTGATTGTTGTCGACAATAGCAATACGCGTTTCTTCTGCTTGGCGCGCATTGATCAGCATTTTTTTCATAAATTGGTATCCTTTTAAATAATTGATGTTTAAAAGGCATAATGGCGAGAGATAAGTAGTAAAAAGACGATGTTTGATTGGATAGAGCATATGCTTGTGTTTGGTTAGTTAAAACCTGTATTAAGCAAACTAATATTGTTATCATTGTTATAAAAATCGTCATCATTGTGTTTTTTGTTACATCAGTTGGTTATGTAAGCTTGCACAAAAAGCTACTTATTTTCTTATTATCATGCCTTTTGTGTGATTTAACGTTTAATTTTTTAACTCAGGCTTGTAATGGCTTAAGGTAAGCTTTAAGAGCATTGTTTTTACTCTTTATTAAAATCATCTAAATCAGCATGGGTACTGTGCTTATTGCAAAGTCGATCAATAGATTTGCAACAAGACACCTCATCATTTGCTCTATTATACATTAAATAACTGTTACTTTAACCAGTTACTCATGTTTATTTATGGCAAACAAAATGTGGATCTTGGAGAATTCTCTGCTGGTTGGGGTTGTTTCCTATTTAGTGCTTGTTTGTGCACAGATTGTCCCCATAGAGTACTACAGCCAAAGTCCATACTAAAATTCGTTTTCATTTTTGGTTGGCAAAGTCAAGTTTGCTTAGCAAAAACAGTTATATTCTAGCAAAACTTACCTATGAATAAAAGTGCAATTGTCAAGTGCTTATAATATTTTTCAAGCATTCTATGAAAATTACAACAAAGTTTAGAGAAGTTAGAAACAAGGATGAAGATGAGTTAGTTAGGACTATAGACTATAGCAAGTTGTTGGCAAGGACTTTAATCTGCAAAAAATAAATTAAGGTAGAATCAAAAAGTAAAGAATGCAAAACGTAATAAAACTTTTGATGGAGTGTGTGGTATTATCAACAGGGTTAAATAAATAGATGGTTAGAGTATGGTGAGATTATATGCAGGAATAGAAGCAGGAGGTACAAAATTTGTTTGTGGTATTTGTGATGACCGAGGTGAAGTCATTGAAAAAGCACAGTTTCATACTGAAGCACCTAAAGAAACACTAGCAAACGTCATTCGTTTTTTTAAACCATTTGAATTTACAGCAATGGGTGTTGGTTCATTTGGTCCTGTGTGTGTTGATAAAGCACATCCAAAATATGGTATGATTTTGAATACGCCTAAACTTAATTGGCGTAACTTTAATTTATACCAAGCTTTATCATCAGCTTTCCCAAGTTGTGCAATTAAGCTTGATACCGATGTGAATGTAGCAGCGTTAGGTGAACAGCGTTTTGGTGCAGCAAGAGGTTTAACGGATTTTGTTTATCTAACGATAGGAACAGGGATTGGTGGTGGTGTCCTTATTGATGGAAAAATGCTACATGGTTTAACCCATCCTGAGATGGGGCACGTATTAGTGAGAAAAAGTAATAAAGACTTGGAAGAATTTAATGGAATTTGTCCAAGTCACAAAAATTGTTTAGAGGGTATGGCATCAGGACCTGCATTAAACATGCGCTGGCAAGTGGCAAGTTGTAGTGTACTACCAAAAGATCATATCGCTTGGGAGATAGAATCCGATTATTTAGCACAAGCTTTAATGAATTATGTTTTAGTCTTATCTCCACAGAAAATTATTTTAGGAGGTGGAGTGATGAAGCAGATACAGTTGTTTCCTTTGATTAGGCAAAAGTTAAAAACGTTGTTAAATGGGTATGTTCAACATCAGAATTTAGAAGAATATTTAGATGACTTTATTGTGCCATCAGAGCTAGATGGTGATGCAGGGCTAAAGGGTGCATGTGCGTTAGCAATAGATATCCAAGACTCATTAGCTAATAGTTGAATAAAATACAGACTTAAAGGATGAAAAAATGCATTTAATTGGATATTTGCTATTAATTATTATATTTTTGATTGTTTGTGCATTAGCAGTATTAAATGCTCAACAAGTAACATTTAACTATTTATTAGGATCATTAAATTTACCATTGATATTGTTATTATTGATAGTTTTTGTATCAGGTTTAATAATTGGCATGTTGTTGATACTTCTGTCACGAATAAAGTGCAAAGTTAACAAGGCGCAATCTGTATGATTGTATTAGGAATAGAAACTTCATGTGATGAAACAGGTATTGCAATTTATGATGGTGAAAAACATAAGCTTTTAGCTAATGTACTTTATAGTCAAATTGATTTACATGCGCAGTATGGCGGTGTTGTGCCTGAGCTTGCCTCTAGAGATCATGTGGCAAAGCTTATGCCATTGACAAAACAAGCATTAAAAGAAGCAGAACTATCGTTGAAAGATATTGAAGCTGTGGCCTATACAGCAATGCCAGGTTTGGTAGGTGCACTTATGGTTGGCGCAGCATTTGCTAAAACCTTAAGTTTTATGTGTAACATCCCCGCTATAGCCATTCATCATTTAGAAGGACATTTACTGGCCCCATTACTAAGTGATAACCAAAAGCCAGTGTATCCCTATATTGCTTTATTGGTGTCAGGGGGGCATACTCAGCTGATCAAGGTTAATGATTTTGGTTGCTATCAGTTATTGGGAGAGTCTGTAGATGATGCAGCAGGTGAAGCTTTTGATAAAACAGCAAAGCTATTGGGTTTGCCCTATCCAGGTGGACCACATCTTGCAAAATTAGCCGAACGAGGGCGGAAGGAAGTGTTTTATTTTCCTCGTCCCATGTGTGATCGCTCAGGACTTGATTTTAGCTTTAGTGGTTTAAAGACCGCTGTTTTAAATACTTGGCAAGGACAAATAGAACAGAATGATATTATTAAAGCTGACATTGCATGTGCGTTTCAAGAAGCCATAATTGAAACGATTGCTATAAAATGTAAACGTGCACTAAAACAAACAAATGTTAAACATTTAGTGGTCTCGGGTGGTGTGAGTGCAAATAAGCAATTGCGTATCATGTTAAAAGAAATCGCAAATAAGCATGATTGGCAAGTATTTTATCCACCTCTTCAGTATTGTACTGATAATGGGGCAATGATTGCGATTGCCGGTGCTTATCGTCTTTTGCATGGCTATCGTGATGAGGATATGACAATACAGGTTAAGCCGAGGGCGTCGTTAAAT
Source organism: Candidatus Nebulibacter yamunensis (assembly GCF_024208055.1). Taxonomy (NCBI): domain Bacteria; kingdom Pseudomonadati; phylum Pseudomonadota; class Gammaproteobacteria; order Thiotrichales; family Francisellaceae; genus Candidatus Nebulibacter; species Candidatus Nebulibacter yamunensis. The sequence continues at coordinate 86,689 of NZ_JAMBMW010000005.1, read as the reverse complement.
AGCATCAGTATACGTTATGAGTAACAAGTATTTTCCCCAAGTAAAACGATGCATTGTATGTTGAATGAAGTACTATTTTTCTTGATTTTTACAACACGAAAAGTACCTAAATAAGCTGATAAATAGTTTAAAGGAAATATTTGATTAGCAGCTTTGACTTACGTTTAAAAACCATATAAAAACTAACTCATGAGACCTGTCTATTCAAATAAAAAATTATTGTGTACAAAGGAGAGGGTAATGTGTTTGAAGCATTTCTTAGGTATACTATGCACAAAATACTATAGTAAAGTTTAAATTAGCAATTTGAGTATATAATGGCATCATCTTTATATCAAGAGCAGGATTACTACAGAGGCGTATATGAAGCGCATCCTAAAGAACATTTTTCGCCTTTTAGACGTGATTATGCACGTGTGATCCATTCAGCTTCTTTTCGGCGTTTACAAGGTAAAACGCAGATTTTTCCTTGTTCAGAGAGTGAATTTTTTAGAAATCGCTTAACGCATTCATTGGAAGTGGCTCAAATTGCAAAGTCAATTGCAACAGGACTTAATTCACGTTTTAGCTTAGATATTGACACTGATTTAGTTGAAACCGCTGCACTTTGTCATGATATTGGTCATCCGCCTTTTGGTCATAATGGCGAAAAGGCATTGCATGCTAAAATGCTTGAATTTGGCGGTTTTGAAGGCAATGCCCAAGCGCTTCGCCTATTAGCAAAGACTGAAAAAAAAATCTTTGAAGGCGAAGGTCCTATTCATTCAGGTAAAGATAACCGTTTTGGTTTGAATTTAACATACAGAACGCTAGCTGCAATCTTAAAATATGACAAAGAAATTCCAAGTTATATCATTAGTTCAAGTGGCTATCCGATAAAGGGTTATTATTTAAGTGAAAAAATGTTGGTTGAAAAAATTAAGCAGCATGTATTAGCAGGTTATTCAGAAGGTGTCTTAGTAGGTAAAAAATTTAAAACTATTGAATGTTCGATAATGGATTTGGCCGATGATATTGCTTATTCTACTTACGACATTGAGGATGCGTTTAAAGGAGGTTTCCTTGATCCGCTTTCGATGTTAAATACCGAGCACAAGTTGCTTAAAAAAGTTCAACAGCAAGCAGAGTTAGATGGCATTATTGTGAGTATTTCGGACATTCAATCTGTATTGAGATCCATTTTTGAAGGCATCATAGATTTTGATGCTAAATTTACTGACATTTATCAGCAAGCAAAGAAACTAGCAAATTCAAGTTATTTGCGCACAAAATTTACTTCAAATTTAGTACATTATTGTATTTCAAACGTTGAACTTGATTGTGACAAAAACTGTCCTGTGCTATCCAGTGTACACCTTAGTCCTAAAGTACGTAAGCAAGTTGAAATATTAAAGTTATTTGTTTACTTTACGGTAATCAGTGCGCCAAAAATGAACGTTGTGCGCTATCAAGGACGCGAGATTATTTCAACTCTGTTTGATATTTTAATTGCTTCACAATTTGAGACTTCTTTGTTACCAGAAGATGTAGGTGAAATTTTTTATGCCTATCATTTAGATGATCAAGCTAATCGCGCACGTACAATTAGCGATTTTATTGCCAGTATGACAGATCGCTATGCAATAGAGTTATATAGCCGATTTACATCGAGCTCGGCACAAAGCATATTTAAACCTGTTTAAAATGTATATTCAAAACCTTAATATTTATCAGTTTCGTAACTTAAGTGAAGTTGCTATGACACTTCATCCTAAGCTTAATCTGATTAGTGGTCAAAATGGAAGTGGTAAAACTTCCATTTTGGAGGCGATCTACTTTTTGTCTCTAGGACGATCGTTTAGGAGTGCTCAATTAGCAAGAATTATTAGTCATGAAAAGGAGAATTTTAAATTATTCTCACGTTTTTATAATGCTAAAGAGAGGACAATTGCAAGCCTGCGTGATAAAACTGGCAAAAGTACAATTAGGTTAGATGGTGAAGAGGTCAGTTCTCAAGCAGAATTGACGCGCGCATTACCCGTACAATTATTTAATCCTGAGAGTTTTAGTCTTATTAATAGTGGTGCACAACAGCGCTGTAAACTTCTAGATTGGGGGGTCTTTTATCATAAAAAGAATTTCTTGAATATATGGCAACAAGTTAAGCGTTTAACTAAACAAAGGAATGCTGCATTAAAGCAAAATTATCCACGTAACTATATTGAGATTTTAGATAGGGAATTAGTGACTAAATCGGAAGCTTTAGATCAAGCACGCTTGGATTATTTCCAAATGCTTATGCCTAAAATACAAGAGCTATTACTGCTATTTAGTCCTCAATTGCAAGTTGAAATCAGTTATTATCGTGGCTGGTCGCAGGATAAGGCTTTGTTAGAGGTTTTAATACATAGCTTTCAAAGCGATGTAAAATCTGGCATCACAAGTCATGGTTCGCATCGAGCTGATTTACGCTTTAAAGTAAATGGACATCCTGCTCAAGATATACTCTCGCGTGGACAGCAAAAGATTCTTATCTCGGCGATTAAGCTTGCCCAAGGGGAAATCTTTTCACAAGAACATCAAAGCGGTTGTATCTATTTAGTCGATGATTTACATTCTGAGCTTGATCAAGCACATTTACAGAAAGTATTTAGTAAACTTGTAGAAATTGATGCTCAGATTATTGCTACGGCAATTAATGCCAATCACCTGTTAAATTTATTTTTAGACAAAGAACATAATCGCTACCAATTGTAAATCGATTGTTTTATAACGTTTTAGTATATATTTCATAATTGTGTTCAAAATAAGGAAAAGCCTTAAGATTTTTGTGCTAAAGTGGAGAAATATCGTTATTCTGGCATATTTAGGTATATACTATAGACATTTACGAGTTGGGATCATGTTTTAGGAGAGACTATGACAGAATTAGATCATGAGCATCATTCAAGCGGATTTGAACATGGTAGGATTAAAGTTATTGGTGTAGGGGGGGGTGGTGGAAATGCTGTAAGCTACATGGTTGAAAAGGGCTTAAAAGGCGCTAAAATTTATGCCATGAATACAGATAAGCAAGCGTTGGATAAGAATCTTGCCCCTTTTAAGGTGCAAATTGGTGAATACGTTTCTAAAGGACTGGGAGCAGGGGCAAACCCTGAGGTTGGCTTGAAAGCAGCTCAAGAGAGCATGCACCATATAGAAGAAGCTATTGCTGATTGTGATATGTTATTTATTACCGCAGGTATGGGTGGAGGCACTGGTACAGGAGCAGCTGGTATTATTGCTGAGGTGGCTAAGCGTAAAGGCATTGTAACAGTTGGTGTGGTCACTACCCCGTTTTCTTTTGAAGGGCGACGGCGTGAACTTATTGCAAGACAAGGTATTTCAGCCTTACAAGAACATGTGAACTCATTAATTGTTATTCCTAATGACAAGCTTAAAAAATCACTAGGAGAAAAAACAACTCTAATGGATGCATTTCATGCAGCAAATGATGTGTTATATAACGCAATGTCATCAATGACAGGAATTATTCGTACGCCTGGTCATATTAATGTTGATTTTGCAGATGTTAAAACCGTGATGGCTTCTCCTGGATTAGCTGTGATTGGTACAGGGCATGCTAAAGGCGAAGATCGTATTTTAAAAGCAGTTGAGAAAGCAGTATCTTGTGAGTTGTTAGAGGATATTGAACTAAAAGATGCTAAAGGACTTTTGGTATGTGTAACTTCCAGCAATGATATTTCATTGGGTGAATTTACTGAGCTTGGTGATCGTGTAGCTGAGATTGCAGCTCCTGATGCACCAGTTATTATTGGTACATCAATTAGAAAAGAAATGGGGGATGCAGTAGATATTACCATTATTGCCACAGGGTTTGATGTAGATGTTACAACTGAGCGTCACGGAGTAGTTCGTCAAGTGAAAACATTGCATAATCAACAACAACTTTCTACCAGTTATAAGGTCTTGAATGAAGGGCAAACTTTAGTGCGTAAACTTAATCCAGAGGCAAAACCAGATAATCAATAAGTTTTTATTTAGGTTCTGGTGAAGGAGTATTAAAATAACTGTGTAAATTCATTCATAGGTTATACTGGTTAAAACTTATAATCTAGGAACGAAAGGTGAGAAATGGAAAACAAAATGAAGCTTTAAATCAAGCGTTTGATCTGATTGTTGATTCAGGCGCTGATCTGTCAAATTTATTTAAATCAGAAAGTTTGCTAAAACAACTCACAAAAGGGATGCATCAATTAAAAGTAAACAAGAAGATAAAAGTGATCAAGGAGGCTTTTATGCAAACTAATGGTTTTGATGAGGCGATTTACTGCTCCCCGTTTGGATTAGTGAAATTGCAAGCCAATGATCAATATCTTTTGTTTTGTGAGTGGCTGAACGAATTAACAGAGGAAGTTAAGTCCAATAACAAAGTGTTAAAGGAAACCATGAGACAATTTGATGCTTACTTCACAAAGAAGCTCAAATGCTTTGATCTCCCAATTCAACTTAAGGGAACCCCATTTCAGGAAAATGTATGGCAGGCATTGCAGCAAATTCCCTTTGGGCGGACATTAAGCTATCAGGAGTTGGCTGAGAAAATTAACAACCCAAAAGCTGTCCGTGCAGTAGGAACTGCAAATGCTAAAAACCCGATATGTATTATCGTGCCGTGTCACCGAGTGATTAAAGCAGACGGAAAAATTGGTGGTTATGCTGGCGGTATTGCTTGTAAGCAGCAATTGCTAAAATTGGAAAGGTAAATTAATGTTAAAGAGTCATTATATCTAGTACACTGGATATGCTATTTTAGCTCAGAATCCATCTATACTCCTAAACTTCAACAGGATGCAAATGAATGAGACCACAAGAAATTATGAAAGGAAATTTTAAAAAAATTGCCAAATATTGGAGAAATGTGCTTGCAGATGCAGAACTTGGTAAAGGTGTTTTTAAAACTGATAGTAATTTTAAAAAGGCAAAGATAGGATTAGTAATTAAGATCGATAGCTCTTGGAAAATAGCCCAACAAGATGTAGAGCAATTGTTCTCAGGTAAGAGTGAGGAAATAGATGCAATAGAAGTTATTATTAGGCCATACCAATTTACTCTGATCGAGGTTGAACATGGGAGATTCAATTCATATTACCCATACCGGATTATCCCCATTGTTATACATGCAGTTCTTGACAGAGATGGAAGACTTTACCCTATACCCCCAAAGGTGGCGCGAGATGCGCTTGCTCCGCAAAGTAGGGCAAGTTTCACCATAGGTGAGATGACTGATTATGACGATTACCTTAAGAAATCACCTATTGCAGGTTTTTCTAAAGAAGATATTGATGCGGAAAAAGCAGCTTATCGTGAAACAGTCTATATAGTGAAGTGGGATCAATATCTTAATAGGTGTTATGATCTGCTAGACACTGTCACCAAAGGATTTTCTAGCACAAATAATTACAAGTTTGCGGATAAAAACCAGTGGTATATAAGTGAAAGAAAGATTTCAAATACGGCAGCTTGTCACATTATTCCTCTGTATGAGGATTTAATTGAGCAGAAGGAGCCAATGCCGCTTTTTGATCAATACACTTCATTAAATACTAAAGATGCACTCCCTGCTGTTGAACTCATTAATACTTTTTCAAAAAGGTTAGCGCACTCTAAGGATACGTTTTGTTTGTCCCACTCGCAAAGAGAGGCGCTCTCCCATTTTATAGAAACTTCAACAGGAGACATTCTTGCAGTCAATGGACCTCCTGGCACAGGAAAGACAACGCTTTTGCTTTCGGTAGTCGCAACCCTCTGGGCAGAAGCTGCACTTAAAGGCGAAGAGCCCCCCTTAATTATGGCTTGCTCGTCAAACAATCAAGCGGTGGCCAATATCCTTGAGTCATTTGGCAGAGACTTTTCAGTAGGCACTGGAGCATTTTCAGGGAGATGGTTTTCCGATTTCAAAGACAATAAAAGGGATGGTTTTGGCATATATATGGCCAGAAGCACAATAAAGGACAAGAGCCCGCACCAAACACAATTGTTCTTCAAAGAAAGAGAGAATGCAGGCTACTTTGAAAAAGCGAAGAGTAATTATCTAGAGCATGCAAACAAAGCTTTCAAAAAGCAAGATAAGATTGGGATTGATGAGAGCATCACTTTATTAAAGCGAGCCCTTCAAACCGAAGTGGAGAAGTTAAAACAGATTGAACAGGCATGGCGTGATTTTATTGCCATTGAAACTGAATTGGAAACGCGGAAAGATACTAAGTCTGATATTCCCAAAGTCAGATATGAAGAGCTTGAGCGTCGATTAGGAGAATTTCAAGGGAAAATATCTCAGAAGCTAGCGGAGCAATCCATATGGAATAAGTTGGTAGATTTTTTACCTACTGTTAAGAGAGTAAAACAAAAATCTATTGAACGATTGGTAAAAGAAAATGGTTATGCTTTTGGTGTGTTTGATGATTTTACGTCATTAACTAAGTTGAAAGAATTTGTTGATGATAAAGTAAACCAGCTTTCAACCGCATGGCAGAATTATCTGACTGCCCTTCAAGTTCTGGGTGTCGCTAAAGAGCTTGCTTCAAAGTTTATCGTGGAAATTGATGAACTGGCTGATACTAAAATTCGCTTCAAAATTTTCTTATTGACTTCCCATTATTGGGAAGGGCGTTGGTTACAAGATATGGAAGCTTATCTTAAACGTCAAAAATTATATGGAATTACTAAAGATGACGAGAAAAGCAAGACTCAGATTATGGAAGATTGGCGCCGTAGAATGAAACTAACGCCTTGTGCAGTCTCAACATGCTTTATGCTTCCAACGTTTCTACGAGGAAAAGAACACAATAACTCTGGGCAAGACGCTCCCAATCTGTATCTATATAATATGATAGACTTATTGATTGTGGATGAAGCAGGTCAGGTTTTGCCTGAGGTTGCGGGTGCTGCATTTACACTGGCTAAAAAAGCCTTAGTGATCGGGGATACCCGTCAGCTAGAGCCTATATGGTCAACCTCTGCTCATATTGATATTGGTAATTTGATTGAATCTGGTGTTATCCAAAAGGGCGAAAACAGCGATGAGAAATACAGAGAGCTTCAGGAACTGGGGATAAGCTCTGCAATGGGTAGTGCTATGATGATCGCACAACATGCAAGCAAATATCACTATAGTTCAGGTATGGAACGTGGTATGTATCTGTATGAACACCGCCGTTGTTATAATGAAATTATCGAGTACTGTAACGATTTATGCTATGACTGGAAGCTTGCAGCATTGCGTGGAAATGCTCCAGAGGATAACTTATCAGGACTAAGATACTTACATATTGATGGGAGGTGTGAGCAAGATAGCGGAGGGAGTCGTTATAACTTACTTGAGGCAGAAACGATTGCCGCCTGGATAAATGACAATCAAGAGCTCATCAAAGAAAGATATCCAACGAAATATCAAGAAGGGGGCTTGGGTGCAGTGCTTGCTGTGATCACTCCATTTTCTGTTCAAGTGGCAGCATTAAAACAAGCATGCACTCGATATGAGATAAAAGTAAAGGAAGAAGGGAAAAATGAAAAAAGTCATGGCATCATTGTAGATACTATCCACTCGCTTCAAGGGGCAGAGAAGGAAATCGTTATCTTCTCTAGTGTTTATTCCAAGCATGCAGATGGAAAGTTTATTGATGAGAGCCCAAGTATGTTAAATGTTGCGGTATCAAGAGCAAAGGATGGCTTTTTCGTGTTTGGTGATATGGATTTGTTCAATCCAGATACGTTTACTCCAAGAGGGAAATTAGCTCACTATTTGTTTAGGCACGCACACCAGCAAATTTATTTTTCAAAGCTGAAGGGGCTTGTAAGAAGCGATTTAAGAACCAGTCAAACGAATCCTTATTTGATAGAAAACGCAAAAGAACACGATGATTTCTTGTTAAAGACCTTATGTCAGGCAAAGTTTGAAGTTCATATTTTTTCTCCTTGGATGCAATTAAGAAAAATTCAAGCTATTAATGCCTACGCTATTATGATCGAGTGTGTTAAACGTGGTGTAAAAATCAATATCTACACCGATCCAAACAATATCAGCAATGAATATCAACAGCGGTTTTTGAAAGATAAGGCACACTTAGAAAGCCTTGGCATTGGAGTGAAATGTATTCGTAGAATGCATAGTAAGCTTTTGATTTGTGATGATATGATCTACTGTGTTGGCTCCTTCAATTGGTTTAGCGCCGCTAGAGAGCCTCACTATCAGAATCTTGAACATTCCTTGGTTTATACGGGAAGCAAGTTAAAAAATGAAATTGTGTTATTGAAACAGGAGCTTGAAAACAGAATAGTGAATATCAAAATCCCAGAGGAGCTCGTTTAGTGATCTAAATGTCCTAAAACTTGTGTTAGCTATTTCATGTATGCAGTATAGCTTAGTGTTTTTGAGCCAAATAAAGTATTTTTTAAAGGTATACTTGAATTTGGCTCTTGCTATTTAGCTCTAAAAACACTAAAATCCCAACGCTTTTTTATAAAGCTTTATTTTAAAAAATAACAAAAAGTCAAGCGGTGAAAAACCAGCTTGAGTAATTCGGAGAATAATATGTTCGCAATTATTAAAAGTGGCGGTAAACAGCACAAAGCTAAAGAAGGTGCTGTGCTTAAGCTAGAAAAAATTGAAAAAGGCGTTGGTGAAATGGTTGAATTCACTGATGTACTAATGTTACAAAATGGTGATGAAATCAAAGTAGGTAATCCAGTTGTTCAGGGTGCCAAAGTCGTTGCTGAAATTATTGAGCAAGGTCGTCATAAGAAAGTACAAATTATTAAGTTTCGTCGCCGTAAGCACAGCATGAAGCATCAAGGTCATCGCCAATATTTCACGGCGGTTAAAATTACAGCAATTCAAGGTTAATTTAAGGAGTATAAAACATGGCTCATAAGAAAGCAGGCGGTAGTACTCGTAATGGTCGCGATTCGAATCCTAAGTACCTAGGTGTTAAGCGTTATGGTGGCGAGTTTGTTAAAGCAGGTACGATTATTGTTCGTCAGCGCGGAACAAAATTTCATCCAGGTGTAAACGTTGGTTGTGGTCGTGATCACACTTTATTTGCAATAGCGGATGGTATTGTCAAGTTCCACGTTGGTGGTGAGTTAAAACGTCAATATATTTCAATTGAAGAAAAGGCAACCAATGTTTAATTGAACATTTGTCTTATTCAATAACGGGCGCCATTGGCGCCTTTTTTATTTATTAAAATCCCCCCATAGTGCTTGTAAAATGGCGATAGTTGCAATCGGAGCGGTTTCTGTTCTTAAAATCCTTTGACCTAAAGCAATGCTTTGGCAGTCATGATGGGAGGCTAATTTTAGTTCATCTTCGCTAAAACCGCCTTCAGGACCAATATAAATATTAAACTGACTGACTTTAGGATATTGTTGTTTTAAGGCTTGGACATGATGTATTGCATAAGGCGATAACAAAAGCTTAAGCTCTACTGTAAGATTTAGTGCTTGCGAAAAGATAATAGGGGGATTTATTTTTGGAATAAAAACACGACCTGATTGCTCGCTTGCACTAATGGCAATTTTTTGCCAGTGTTCAAGTTTAGTGTTTATGCGTTCAAGCGAGAGTTTGTAGTCAACACGTTGGGTGATAATGGGCGTTATGTGCTTAACTCCAAGCTCAGTAGCTTTTTGAATAACAGTTTCTAGCTTATCACCTTTTGACAGTGATTGAAAAAGATGTATATCAAGTATGGATTCTCTCTCAATTAAATATTTGGTTGAAATATTGACAGTAACACTTTTAGGGTTAGCATCACAAATTTCAGCAAGGTATTCATAACCATCGTCATTATTGAATAAGATGACTTTATGCTTAACTTTATGGCGTAATACTTTAATAAGGTAATGACTGAGCTCTGTTGATAGTGAAAAAGTATTACTATGCATTACAACTTCAGGGCAAAAGATACGAGCAACTCTCATATGTATTATTAAATATTGTGATGAAGTAGGAGGTATGTTAGAAGAAATTTTCAAAAACTCAATCATATCCAGATCAAAAACTTTGATAAATACAATTAGAAGAAGGTAAATTTTCAATTTAGTTTAAAATCTGAACACAAAACTAAATAGAAAAATGGATCACAATGATGGCAATTCCTACTAGAAAAGAGGCAATCCACAAGAAACGAAACTGGCTGATTTTGTAATGAAAATGGTACCCTGATTGAGTGAGCTTAAAAGCAATAACAGCAGGCATCATTAACAAAAGTACAGCAATAAACACCCCAACATAACCAATAGCACTAATAAATAAGTTTGGATCGAGTAAGTTGACAAGTAACGGTATGATGAAGGTCAAGATGACTGCTGTTAAAAGTTTAAACTGAGTAGGTAAGCGGTTTAAACGATAGCTATCTACATTAAAGTGATAAAGAGCAAGACTCACCCCAAGATAAGATGTTATGACAGAAATATCCGTAAATATATTCATGCTGATGTTGGCAGATGAGTTTGTGATTTTTTCTTTTAAGGCATTTAACACATCACCAACGTTAGCAGAGCTAATGCTAACATGATCAAAAATAGAACTCATAAAGCTGACTGAGCCATGGAGTGGTAATACGCCAAGCACAGAAATAAGCCATAGGAAATATAAAAACAAAGGAATAATACTACCGATAAAAATCACTCTAAAGAGTGCTTTGACATCTTTATCAAGATATTCAGTAAGTGTTGGTATGATGATATGGGAGGTAAAAGAAGTAATGATAATAGGAATGGCAATAAATAGAGTAGGGGTGAGGTCAATTGGAGAAACGAGTAAATTTCTGATTTCAATATAATGTAGGAAGGTGATGCATACCAGTAATAAAAAAACGAGTTTTGTAGTTAATAATACACGATTAATGATATCTACAGCAGAAGTACCAATTACAACAATTGTACCAAATATAACAACAAAAATAAGTGCCCATGCGTTTTGTGAAATGTTTGGTAAAAGTGCATGAAAGGCAGAAGAAGCCCCAGAGATATAAGCAATGCTAATACAATACATAAGCAATAAAAATGATATCCATGTCACGACAACGCCAGGCAGTCCCAAAGCGTGCTTTGCAATAGAAGCAAAGCTTGCGCCTTTTGGCATAGAAAGAGAAATATCAGCAAGTAGAAGTGCTGTATAAGTCATAATACACCATGCAATAAGCATAACAACACTACTTACAAGGAAGCCAAATTTTGCAGTAATAATTGGTAATGCTAAAATGCCTGCCCCAATTTCAGTACCTGTTACAATCATCGTGCAACCAAGTTGTTTTACCAGTGAATTATTTGTCATCTAAAGAAATTCCTAGTTTTTAAAATTCCTATGTTGGTAGTTTAACATTACATGATTTTACACCATCATAAAAGGTAAATGACCGAGATTGTTTGTACAGATTTTCTTGCAACTAAAGATTAATTCAATCTAGCAGCTGATGTCGATTTATGTTAAAATCCGCTCGCTTTTGCATGGCAATTATAAATTATCTATATCTGTCATTAGCAAAAAGCATAACGTTAAACAATAAAACACACGTCGCTCGACACACTTTTAGGGTGCCTTTATCAGGTTTGAAAGTGGGAGTGATGGCGGAATAACCCATACTTGGAGAATATATAAATGTCTTTAATGAAAGAAATGCTACAAGCTGGTGTGCATTATGGTCACCAAAAAAAGTTCTGGAATCCAAAAATGAACCAATATATCTTTGGCATTAATCATGGAATCCATATCATTAATTTGGAAAAAACTGTTCCATTATTTCAAGATGCAGTGAATTTTGTAAGTAAGAGTGCTGCAAAAAATGGCAAGATTTTATTTGTTGGTACAAAACGTCAAGCACAGGAAATTGTTTCTAAAGAAGCTTCGCGTTGTGGGATGCCATATGTTAACCATCGCTGGTTAGGAGGTATGTTGACCAACTATAAAACAATTCGTCAATCTATTAAGCGTTTACGTGACCTTGAGAAAATGCAAGAAGAAGGTGTTTTCGATCGAATGACTAAGAAAGAAGCACTGCATAATGAACGTGAAATCGAGAAACTTGAAAAAGCGCTAGGTGGCATTAAAGACATGGGTGGCTTGCCTGATTTATTAGTTGTGATTGATAGTAAAGAAGAACACATTGCAATTGAAGAAGCTAAGCGATTGGGGATCCCAGTTATTGCTGTTGTGGATACAAACTCAAGCCCGGATGATATTGACTATATTATCCCAGGCAATGATGATGCGGTAAAAGCAATTCATTTTTATTTGAGTCATTTTGCTGATGCAATTATTGATGCAAGAAAAGGTGCTCAAATAACAGAAGAAAAAACAGTAGATCTTTCTGAAGAAGAAGTCTAATTAAAATTTTATAAGGCGGAAGGAATTTTATAATGACAATTAGCGCACAATTAGTAAAAGAGCTTCGTGAGCGCACAGGCGCTGGTATGATGGAGTGTAAAAAAGCGTTGACACAAACAGGTGGTGATATTGAAAAGGCCATCGAAGAAATGCGTAAATCAGGTCAAGCAAAAGCAGATAAAAAAGCTTCGCGTATAGCAGCAGAAGGTGTTGTTGTAATGGCAAAGTCTGCCAATAAAGCAGTTATTATTGAAATCAATTCGGAAACAGATTTCGTTGCGCGTGATGAAAATTTTAAAGGGTTTGCGGATAAAGTTGTCAATGCAGTTGCAGCTTCAAATGCAAACACACTTGAAGAAGTATTAGCTTTACGACTCACAAATGGTGAGACAATTGAAGATACCCGTAAAGCATTGATTGCAAAAATTGGAGAGAATATTAACGTACGCCGTGTCGACAACTTGGAAGGAGAAACTTTAGGTGTATACAGTCATGGTGGTCGAATCGGTGTCATCCTTGCTATGAAAGGTGGTAACGAAGAACTGGCAAAAGACGTTGCAATGCATATTGCAGCTTCTAATCCACTTGTTGTATCTCAAAATCAAGTGCCAGCTGATTTGGTTGAGAAAGAAAAAGAGATTTTTATTGCCCAAGCACGTGAAAGTGGTAAACCAGATGATATTATTGAAAAAATGATTACTGGGCGTATTCGTAAGTTTTTGGATGAGCAAAGCTTGGTTGGTCAGCCATTTGTGAAGAATCCTGATCAAAAAGTTGAGCAACTCTTGAAAGCAAATAATGCGATAGTAACTGAGTTTATTCGTTTTGGTGTTGGTGAAGGCATTGAAAAAGAGGAAACGAATTTTGCTGCTGAAGTTATGAGTCAAGTTCAGGGGGCCTAAATAAATATGTCACACCCAAGTTTTAAACGTGTTTTAATCAAATTAAGTGGAGAATCTTTATCAATAAATGGTTTTGGTATTCAAGTTGAAGCCGTGAAAGAGATTATTCATGACATTAAACGAGCACAAGTAATGGGTGTGCAATTGGCAATAGTCATCGGCGCAGGCAATATTCTAAGAGGTAGTAAAGCACAATTTGGAGATCAAATTGAACGCAGTACAGCTGATACAATGGGGATGCTTGCGACGATGATTAACGCACTGGCGCTGTCGGATATTTTGACATCGAATGGTATTGACAATGAAGTACTCTCATCAAAAGGTATAGATGGTGTTATCCAAACATCTTGTCCTAAGCTTGCAAAATCTTATTTAAATACAGGGAAGGTCGTAATTTTTGCAGGAGGAACAGGCAATCCATTTGTAACAACAGACAGTACGGCAAGCTTACGTGCGGCAGAGATACAAGCAGATGCAATTTTGAAGATAACGACAGTTGATGGTGTTTATGACAAAGATCCAAAGGAGCATGATAATGCTAAGAAATTTGATGTACTTAGCTTTGCAGATGTTTTACGCAAAGAACTTGCAGTAATGGACCTTGGTGCATTTATCCAAGCACGAGATTTTAACATTCCAATTTGTGTTTTTAATTTAAATAATTCAGGTGCACTTATGCGAGTATTAAATAATGAGCAAGAAGGTACTTGGGTTAGAAATTAGGAGAAAAAAATGATCAAAGAAATTTTATTAGATGCTAAAGATCGTATGGAAAAAAGCTTAGAAAATTTACGTCACGACTTGGCAAAGATCAGAACAGGGCGAGCGCATCCAGACTTATTAGCGCATATAATTATTGATTACTATGGGGTAGAAACACCAATTTCTCAAGCAGCAAATATTACAGTATTAGATGCGAGAACCTTAGGTATTACACCTTGGGAGAAAGGGCTTACCGCAAAAATTGAAAAAGCTATTTTGATGTCGGATCTAGGATTAAATCCTGCTAATTTAGGTGATAGTTTACGCATCCCAATGCCTGCATTGAATGAGGAACGTCGTAAGGAGCTTGTAAAATTGGTACGGACAGAAGCAGAAAAAGGACGTGTTGCTATTCGTAACATTCGTCGTGACGCGAATTCAGATATTAAAGATTTACTCAAAGAGAAAGAAATTTCCGAAGATGATGCTAAAAAGGCGGAAGACAGTATTCAAAAACTAACAAATGATATGATTGCTAAAGCCGATGTCATCGTTCAAGAGAAAGAACAAGACTTAATGGAAATGTAACTTTTGAATATCTCAAGTCAGAGTTTGCCTAAGCATGTTGCTGTTATTATGGATGGTAATGGACGCTGGGCAAAAAAGCACTTTTTTCCGCGTACTTCAGGGCATAAAGCTGCAATTAAGAATGTGCGTTCAGCAATTGAGTTTGCTGTAGAAAAAAATATTGAAATCTTAACATTGTTTGCGTTTGGGCGCGAGAATTGGCAACGTCCAAAACAAGAAGTTGCAACACTTATGGAACTTTTTTCTGAAGTTTTGGTAAAAGAGATACCAATGATGCAGGAAAACAATGTTAAACTTTGTGTTGTTGGTGATCGCAGTCGCTTAGCATCAGATATTTTGGCTAACATCTTACAAGCAGAGCATGCAACGAAGTTAAATACAGGTCTAATTCTTAATGTTGCGATTGATTATAGTGGGCAATGGGAAATTGTATTAGCAACAAAGAAACTACTAAAAGCAATAATAAGTAATCAGTGTGATGTTGAGCAACTTTCAGAAGAGTGCTTTGAAAAATTTTTAATTGATAGTATTCAAACTCCTGTTGATCTTTTAATTCGTACCAGTGGTGAGCTAAGGATAAGCAATTTTATGATTTGGCAGTTATCTTATGCTGAATTATATTTTTGTCAAAAGTATTGGCCAGATTTTACAAAGAAAGATTTTCAGCGAGCATTAGATGATTATCAGCTACGCAAAAGGCGTTTTGGCAAAACGGATGAGCAGGTAAAAGGTGAAACGTGAAGGAACGGATTATTACAGGTGTTATTCTTGGGTTAATTGTCTTAGGGGCGATTTTTTGCTTAAGTAATACAATTTTTGATATTGCAGTAGCAGTTGTTTTGTTGTTTGCTGCTTGGGAGTGGACTGCTCTTGCAAATATAAAAAAAATCACTACAAAAATCATTTATTTAGCAATTAGTTTGGTGCTTATTTATCTATCACGGTATTCTCAGCTTACGGTTTTATTGATTTCACTTTTATTCTGGTTTTTTGCCTGCTATTTGGTATTGCGTTATCCTAATATTCCTTTTAAAGCCATTTCACCTGGTGCACGTTATGCAATGGGTTTTTTGGTTATTGTGCCAATGTGGATATCACTAAGCTTATTACATCAGCAAAAGCCTGCGCTACTGTTGCTGATGATGTTGGTGGTAACACTTGCTGATAGTGGTGCTTATTTTGTTGGTCGCCAATATGGTAAGAAAAAACTAGCGCCAATTATTAGCCCTAAAAAAACAGTTGAAGGGTTTGTGGGAGGTTTTGTATTTGGTGGTTTAGCAGGTGTTATCTGTGCACTTGTTATTAGTCATAGTCATTTTGAACAAACTATTTTAATCATCTTATCGTTTGCAATTGTAATAGTTGCTCTATTGGGAGACCTATTTGAAAGTATGATTAAACGTGAATGTGGTGTCAAAGACAGTGGCACGATTCTACCAGGACATGGAGGAATTCTTGATAGAATGGATAGCTTATTCTCAAGTTTTCCAATATTTGTTTTAATGCTAATTATATTTGGACTACTTGGTGTTGACTCCATGTAGCTTTTAGGAACTTTGTTTTTCATTTGTCAACGTTCAATTGATGTTGACATGAACAAACTCTGTGAGACAGTTATGTTTGTAGGGGTAGTGTTGTCATCTAGCATATTTTTTTATAATTTCAAATCAAAAATGACGAAGAAAATTGATGTACGCTGCATGAATTCCAACAGTTAAATCAGGTAAGAATCAATTGAAATCTAATCCAAATGGTGTGCGCAAAGGTACCGTTGCCGAGGTTATGGCAAATACTTTCAACTTGAATAACCATCTCGCAGAGAGCAAAGGCTGGGTTAAGAAAGGTGATTAATTTGGAGCTAATAATAGGTGATGCAGTACAGAAATTAAAAGAAATGGAGGCAAGTTCTGTTGATTTGATAATTGCAGATCCACCATATAATCTAGGTAAAAATTATCAAAATAATATCGATAATAAAACATTTGAAGAATATCTATATTTTTCTAAAGAATGCCTTTTAGAAGCGAGTCGTGTATTAAAATCACATGGTACCATTTATGTCTTTATGGGATTTCGCTTTATATCTTATCTATACAATATTTTGGAGCGTGACTTAAACTTGCACTTCCATGGATGGATAGTATGGCACTATACTCAAGGAATCGGTAAAACAAAGGTGTTCTCTCCTAGGCACGATGATATTCTAATGTTTACAAAATCTCCAGCTTTTACATTCAATTTGGATGATATTCGTGTTCCACAAAAGTATTATAGACAAAGAAATAATATGCGAGGCGCAAATCCAGGAGATGTTTGGAAGTTTTCACATGTCCATTACTCTAATCCGAATCGTCAAGGTCATCCGACACAGAAACCAGAAGGGTTAATTGAAAGGATGGTTCTTGCCTCATCAAATGCTGGTGATACCATCCTAGATCCATTTACTGGGAGTGGTACAACTGTGCGAGTCTGTCAGCAACTAAATAGAAATGCTATTGGAATTGACATCAACCCTAAATATATTGAGATGGCAAAAATAAGACTAAGTGAACCATTTTTAGGTTTTGATAGTGTTGATCCCCGTATGGAGCGCGTTCCCAATGACTTAAGGAATGCTGAAATAAGAAGCGAATATTTAAAGAATCATGTGAACTGGTTCTTAAGGAACCATAAGAATGCAATAGATGATTTCCAGAAAGCTATAAAAGATAAATATGGAATAACTATTGATGAAAATGGGATTACTGTAGGGACGCAGAAATCTTTGTTTTGAAATTTTTAAAGATTCAAATCAATAGAGTTAAACTTAAAAAATAATCTGTGAATTTTCCGCTACACATATTCAAGGTGAGTATTTTTACTAAAAAGAATGTTTATAAATATTACATAGCTTTTGCTTGTCTAATGGAAAGTTCTAAAACTCAACTTATCGTTACAGTCCGTTAAAAATTACAGCCTGATATCTGGGTGTGAATTTATCACTCATTTAAACAATATTAAATACTACTGATTTTCAGGAGATAAAGAAGCATATAATTAAGAAACCTTAATCCAAACCAAAAGCGTCTTTTGGATTAGTGAAATGTTATTTATGATCAACATGCTTAGCCAGAAAAATTCCTTGGCCGATAACAAATATAAGCGTAATGCCAAGCATGCCAAAAAGTTTAAAATCAACCCAAATATCAGTCGAGAAAGTGTAAGCAACAAATAAATTAACAGTACCTAAAAATAAGAAAAATATTCCCCAAATGTTATTGAGTCTTTTCCAGATTTTTTCTGGTAGTTCAATATTTTCTTCCATTAATCGTTGAATAATTGGTTTTTGCATAAGGTAGGTTGAAAAAATAAAAATCATACCAAATAGCCAATTTACAATTGTCACTTTCCATTTGATTAAAGCTTCATCATGAAAATAAACAGTAGCACTACCTAGGGTTAATACCAATATAAATGTTACAACGTGCATCATAGAAACTTTTTTATAGCGAATAGTTTCATAGCTCAATTGAATGGCTGTAGCAATAATAAGTGCTATGGTTGCTGTATAGATATCATAAATCTTATACATGACAAAAAATATGATAATTGGGAAAAAATCAAAAAGCAGTTTTTTCATATTCTCTCCAGAGTGGGTTAATGGTACACTGAACTTAATTTTAGCGCTACAGTATAAATGAAGATTGTGCCATGAGCCAATATATTGAAATAAATCCCTATTCATCAAATAAAGCGCTGTTAAATGAGATCGTGGAAGCCCTACAATCAGGCAAAGTTATTGCTTATCCAACTGACTCAGGCTATGCTTTAGGCTGCAAAATGGGGTTAAAAAAACCATTACAGCAAATTAAAAAAATTCGTAACTTAGATGATAAACACAACTTCACTCTGATTTGTCGTGATTTATCAGAAATCTCTAACTATGCAAAGGTAGACAATAGTGTTTATAGATTACTAAAGCGCGCTACTCCAGGTAGTTATACTTTTATTTTACCAGCTACCAGCAAAGTGCCTGCACTTATGTTAAATAAAAGTAAAAAAACAATTGGCATTCGAATACCAGATCACTCTGTTCCACTTATAATTACTGAGGCATTAGGTGAACCCCTATTAAGTACAACGTTTATATTGCCAAATCAAGATAAAGTATTGATATATGCAGAAGAGTTTGCTAACGAGCCAAGTGCGCAACTAATCGATTATATTTTAGAAACAGATTATTGTGGATATGAACCAACAACGGTTGTTGATATGACTGAAATGCCAGCCAAAATCTTACGAATTGGCAGTGGTGATCCTACTATTTTCCAATAAATATGAGAAGTATATGCAGCAAGATTATTATTCAATTATAAATGAACATTTATTGCAACCTTTTGCTTTGAATTTAGAATCTCTAAAAGCACAGCTAGAGATTTTTAATCAAAAAACACTTGACTTTGGTGACCTATATTTACAGAAAATTATTGCAGAAAGTTGGATGTTAGAAGATGAAGTGGTAAAACATGGTAGTTTTGGTATTGAGCAGGGAATTGGAGTAAGAGCAGTCTATCAAGGGGAAACTGGTTTTGCTTATGCCGATGATTTAGCACTTTCTACTATTGAAAAACTTATTAAGACATCACTTTACTTATTAAAAAATGCAAACCCTTTAACCAAAACACAAAAACTATTTACACCAAAAATAAAGCGACTTTATTGTTCTATATCACCACTAAATAGTATATCTACTGAAGGTAAAATTGCATTTTTACATGAAGTTAATCGTTATACAAAGGCACTTGATAATAAAATCGAACAAGTCAGTATATCCTTGGCATCAAATATAGAAATGATTTTAATTTTAAATACCGATGGACTTTGCGTGATGGATGTGCGCCCCTTGGTGCGTATGAACATTAACTTAATCCTGCACAATGATGGCAAAAGAGAAAGCTATTCTGCAGGGGGTGGTGGACGCTATGATTATCATTTTTTTTTAGAAAACGAATTATGGAAGTCTTATGTTCATCAAGCATATGAAGGTGCCAAAACCAATCTAAATGCAAAACCCGCCCCTAGTGGTAAAATGCCCGTGGTTTTGGGTGCAGGTTGGCCAGCAGTACTATTGCATGAAGCAGTGGGACATGGCTTGGAAGGAGACTTTAATCGTAAAGGAAGTTCACATTTTTGTGGCAAAATAGGGCATAAAGTAGCATCTGAAAAATGCACTGTCATTGATGAAGGTTGTATTGAAAATCGACGAGGATCATTGAACGTTGATGACGAAGGTACACCAACTCAAAAAACCATTCTAATTGAGAATGGTATTCTAAAAAGCTACATTCATGATCGTATTTCAGCCAAAGCATTTAACGTCTCACTTACTGGAAATGGACGTCGCCAATCCTATGCGCATTTGCCTTTACCAAGGATGACTAATACTTATATGTTGCCAGGTGAGGATAAGTTTGAAGACATGATAGCAAGTATTGATCATGGTATTTATGCAACTCACTTTAACGGTGGTCAGGTAGACATTACATCGGGTCAGTTTGTTTTTGTAATGGATCAAGCATATTCAATAAAGAATGGTAAAATTTGTTACCCGATTAAAGGAGCCTCTTTAATTGGTCATGGACCACAAATTATGCAGAAAATCTCAATGATCGGAAAAGATTTTACTTTAGATAGCGGAGTGGGAGTTTGTGGCAAAGAAGGACAGTCAATACCTGTCGGAGTAGGGCAAGCAAGCTTAAAAATTGATGAAATTACCGTTGGTGGTAGTGAATAAAAAGGTGATTAATTAAACAGTTCAGCAATTGACTCAAATAATTGTCGAGTATAAGTTTTATTGATTTTACACATTCTAAATTGTGCTTTTCGTTCGCAAGTAATAATTCCTGCTTCTTCTAATTGTTGAATATATTGTGAGGTAACGGACTGCGATAGGTCGAGTTTCTGCATGATCATTCCGATAGTGACACCTTCTTTTTCAATATTAAGTTTCTCAGAAAAAAAGTTTTTTTTAGGTTCTAATAACCATAAAACGATATTAAGTCGATCTGGGTTAGCCAGTGCTTTGAACGCTTTTAAAGATAATTCTGTTTGATAAGTTGATCCTAGGCTCTTCAATATAGACATGATTAGATTTCTCCATCGTTAAGTTGATATCTATTTTTACCGATAGAATAGGGTGGAGTCAACTAATATACAAATAAGTGTTTAAATACTTATTTGTATTAACATATATCCAAATATACACATATTCAAATATACGTATATTTGAATATACAAATATATTATTATATGAATTAGAGAATTTAACTATTGCTTTAACCTCTTTGTTTTAGGTATAGTTTTTTTATGATTTTGTTATGGTTTTTGTTGTGCTTAAAGTAGAAGATCTAGTCTTGCAGTTAAGACTAAAAAAAATTACTGCTGAATTTATCCCTCGTAAAAAATATGCCATTATTGGCATCAATGGTGCAGGTAAATCTAGTTTATTAAATGCAATAACAGGAGTCTTTTCTCAAAAACTTTTATCGGGCAAAGTCTATATAAATGAAAAAGACATTTTGATGTTAAGTATAAAAGATCGTTCAAAATTGATCGCATGTTTATCTCAATATACAAAAGTATTATTTCAATACTCTGTTATGGATGTTGTTTTAATGGGTACCTATTCCTGTGCAATTCCACATGATAGTAAGCTTGAGGTTTTAGATTATATTTTTAAACTGTTAAGTTTATCTAAACAAAAAAATCAAAGTTTTCATACTCTTTCAGGTGGGCAAAAACAGCGTGTCCATCTTGCGCGCGTGCTTATTCAAATTATGGCAGATAACAATAATAGCGCTGAACGTTGGCTGTTGTTAGATGAGCATGCAACTGGTTTAGATTTATACCAACAAGCGCAAGTTTTCGAAACACTAAATCATATTTTAGCAACGCGTAACATTGGCGTTATTGCAGTGATGCACGATATTAATTCAGCAGCAAAATTTTGTGATGAAATGCTATTGATTCATGAAGGTAAACTTTTAAAAAAATCATCACCCAAAGAAGTAATACTTGATGATAATTTCGAAAGAGCATTCCAAATTAAGGTCAAATATCTTAGCAAGGAAGATGCTTTTTTATTTTATTCTAAGAAAGGTTCTGATGCTAAAAATTATATTTAAAGTCGGTCAGATTTTGCTATAGTGGCGTTATGAAAAAAAGTATGGTAACTAAACGATGATGAATCACATTTTCTTTGATGCAGCGATTAGCGCTAGTGCGCTTAAATTTGGTGAGTTTAGATTAAAATCTGGCAGAATAAGCCCCTATTTTTTTAATGCAGGGCTTTTTAATAGTGGTAAGACGCTGTATCAACTTGCGGAGTGTTATGTACAGAAAATCATGCAGGAGAAGGTTGCATTTGATGTAGTGTTCGGACCTGCCTATAAAGGTATTGCCCTAGCAGCACTTGTGGCTTCAATTTTATTTTCAAAATATAATATTGAAGTTGGATTTTGCTATAATCGTAAAGAAGTAAAAGACCATGGCGAGGGTGGGATATTAGTTGGTGCTAACATTACTGGTAAGCGTGTACTGATCATTGATGATGTAATTACCGCAGGTACTGCAATCAAAGAAGCTATTAACGTAATTTACGCACAAAATGGTCATATTGTCGGTGTCTGTGTAGCGCTTGATCGTCAAGAAATTGCGCCTGGTCAAAACGTTTCTGCTATTCAATCACTTACAGAGACATATCGGTTTCCTATTTACGCTGTAGCTACATTGCGTGACTTAATTGAATATATACAGGTTAAAGGTCAGATTGAAGAAACCTTATTAATACGCATGAAATCTTATCAAAAAAACTACGGAGTTACGTAAAAATAAGCCTTGGCTTTGCTTGTTGTTTCTAAAAAAAGCATGTATTATACTGCGTTGCTAAACTGTCACGGTTTTTTATGTTTCTAAACTAACAAGGAAAACTAAAAATGGGAAGTTTAACACAATACAAAATCTTAGGAGAAAAACTTTATGTTAAGCACCGAGCAAAAAAAGGTAATCGTCGTTGAACATCAACGTTCAGAGGGCGACACAGGCTCACCAGAAGTACAAATTGCATTATTAACTGCACGTATTGAAGATTTGCAAGGTCATTTCGAGCAGCATAAGCAAGATTTCCACTCAAGACGTGGATTATTACGCCTTGTTAGCCAACGCCGTAAGCTTTTAGATTACTTAAAGAGCAAAGATATTGAGCGCTATCGCGTATTGATCGATCGTTTAGGTCTACGTAGATAAGAAATAATAGTTGATATTCATTGGCACGACACATTGCAAAACAATGATAATTTAAGGTATACAAGTGAAAATATTTAAAGAAGTCTTTCAGTTAGGACAACATCAGGTTATTTTGGAAACAGGTGCGATGGCACGTCAAGCAGCAGGTTCTGTGACTGTTACAATTGGCGATACTGTTGTATTGGTAACCACAGCTGCTAACAAAGAGGTTAAGGAAGGTATCGACTTTTTCCCATTGACAGTTAACTACCAAGAAAAATCTTATGCAGCGGGCAAAATTCCAGGTGGTTTTCCACGTCGAGAAGGGCGTCCAACCGATTATGAAACACTCATTTCTCGTTTGATTGATCGTTCATTGAGACCACTATTTCCGGAAGGCTTTTATAATGAAGTTCAAGTTGTTGCAACCGTTTTATCATTTGATCCTGAGGTACCACCTGATATTCCAGCGCTGATCGGTGCTTCGGCTTCGTTGCTATTGTCTGGAGTTCCGTTTGAAGGACCAGTTGCAGGTGTGCGTGTTGGTTTTATCGATGGTCAATATATTTTAAATCCTTCATTTGCAAAGCAAGGGATTTCTGAGCTTGATCTGGTAGTTGCTGGTACAAAAGATGCCGTTTTAATGGTTGAATCAGAAGCTAAAAGCTTACCAGAAGATGTGATGTTAGGTGCCGTATTATATGGTCATCAACAAATGCAAGTAATTATTGAAGCGATTAATCATTTGGCAAAATATGCAGCAAAACCACGCTGGGAATTTACACCTAAAATTGAAAATAAAGCACTAAAAGAGCAAATTAAGACACGTTTCTTTAGCGAAATTAAAAGTGCATATCAAGCAACAGAAAAACAAAAGCGTACGCAATTATTAAATAATTTAAGAAAGACTGTTATTGAGTCGATTATTGTTGATGAAACCGAATTAGATGAAGTATCAGTTGACGAAATTAAAAACATCTTTCACGATATCGAAAAAGAATTGGTGCGTAAAAATATTTTAGATGGTTTCCCACGTATTGATGGTCGCGATACACGTACTGTGCGCCCAATCAATGTTAAGACAGGTGTATTGCCTAAAGCACATGGTTCTGCTTTGTTTACACGTGGTGAAACACAAGCATTAGTTGTCACAACGTTAGGTAACGACCGAGATGCCCAGTTTATCGAAACGCTAAGTGGTGACAAGAAAAATCGTTATATGCTCCACTATAATTTTCCACCGTTTTCTGTTGGTGAAACGGGCATGATTGGATCGCCTAAACGCCGTGAAATTGGTCATGCAAATCTAGCAAAACGTGCTACACAAGCGGTTTTTCCAAATGAAGAGATTTACCCTTACGTCGTGCGCGTAGTATCCGAAATCATGGAATCTAATGGCTCAAGTTCAATGGCAACCGTTTGTGGTGCATCTTTGTCGATGATGGATGCGGGCGTTCCACTTGCAGCCCCTGTTGCAGGCATTGCAATGGGACTGATAAAAGATGGTAGTAAATACGCTGTTTTATCTGATATTTTAGGTGATGAAGATCATTTGGGTGACATGGACTTTAAAGTAGCAGGTACACGTTATGGCATAACTGCATTACAGATGGATATCAAAATAAAAGGGATTACGCGCGAAATCATGCATGCAGCTTTAGAGCAAGCAAAAGAAGGGCGTTTACATATTTTAGGTATTATGAATGAAGTCATTTCTGAATATAAAATGCAAACTGCTGATAATGCGCCACAGGTTGAAATCATTACGATTGATCCGGCTAAAATTCGTGATGTAATTGGTAAGGGTGGTGTAACCATAAAAGGTATTACTGAGAAAACAGGAGCTTCAATTGATACTTCAGATAATGGTGAAGTAAAAATTTTTGCAAGAAGTAAGGATGCATTAAATGCTGCAATTGCTGAAATTGAAGCATTAACGGCAAGTGCTGAAATTGGGCAAACTTATAGTGGGAAAGTGGTAAAAGCATTAGATTTTGGAGTATTTGTGAACATTCTGCCTGGTAAAGATGGGTTGTTGCCATTTTCTGAGCTTGAAAATATAGGTGTTAACCCAAATACTATGACTGAGGGTAAAACCCTTAAAGTAATGGTGCAAAACATTGATCGCATGGGAAAAATTAAGCTTGTACCAATACAATAAAAATATAGTTAATGATATTTAAGGATATGAAGATGGCTGTGCAACTTGCTCAACCACTTAATTTTACTAATGCTGCAGCATTAAAAGTGAAAGAGCTTATCAACGAAGAAGAAAACGTTAATTTGAAGTTACGCGTCTATATAACAGGCGGTGGCTGTTCTGGTTTTCAATATGGATTTACTTTTGATGAGGAGCGAAAAGAAGACGATATGATGTTTGAAAATCAGGGTGTTTGTCTATTAGTGGATGCAATGAGTTTTCAATACCTAATTGGTGCTGACATTGACTATAAAGAAGATGTAGAAGGGGCACATTTCATTATTCGCAACCCCAATGCTAAAACAACTTGTGGTTGTGGTTCATCTTTTTCAGTTTAACTCTTTATTTTATTTATATGCGTAGTGTTGCATTTAATCAAACTACAATAACACCTTCAAAAATCGTTTGTGTTGGTCGTAATTACCTTAAGCACATTCATGAATTAAACAATCAAGTACCTGATGAACCAGTACTTTTTATTAAACCAAATTCTTCACTATCCGATTGTTTAGTCATTCCAGCTAATAGAATATTACATTATGAAGCTGAATTAAGTTTTATGGTTATTGATCACCATCTAAAAGCTGTTGCTATTGGTTTGGATTTAACAGATAGAGCATTACAAACAACTTTAAAGCAAAAAGGATTGCCCTGGGAAAAGGCTAAGGCCTTTGATTCATCTGCAGTGTTTAGCAAGTTTATTCTACTTGAAGATGAAAGTCTTATTAAGCATTTATCATTTGCGTTATATATTAATAATCAACTTAAGCAAAAAGGTGATTATGCACATATGATTTATAAACCGCAAATGCTAATTTATCATATAGAACAATATTTCAGCATGTTATCTGGTGATATATTGATGACAGGTACACCAGAAGGCGTTGGAGAAATCAAATTAGGTGATACGTTTAAGGTTGAATTGTATTTAAATGAAAAAATGTTATTACGACAGTCTTGGCAAGCAAGTTTATAACCTAAATGTAAACTGATATGTTGAAAATAAGGATCAAATAAAGTTATGTGGGCAATTATTGGTAGCAGTGGTTTTGAAGAATTTGATGAGTTTGAAATAATCGAGCCCTTACCAAGAGAAACACCTTTTGGCTTGTGTTCAAATGGACTCTACCGTATTAAGGTTAATGATAAAGAAATGCTTTTCTTATGTCGAACAGGACAATCTGAAAATATTCTGCCTTCTAAAATTAATTATCGGGCTAATATTTATGTGCTTAAAAAATACGGAGCCACAGCGATTTTGGCACTATCGTCGGTACGAAGTTTACAAACCATCATCAAACCTGGAGAAATGGTAATTCCTTATCAATATATAGATCGTACTAAAGGGTTGCGTGAAGCTACTTTTTGTGATGATGGAATTTTAGCTTATGTATCACTAACACATCCAATTAGCGAAGAGGCGGCAAATAAAATAAAGCAGTATAAGAAAAACTTTGACTTCCCTATTCATTTTGGTCAAGTTTGTATTTGTATTGACGGACCTCAATTTCCAACGATGGTAGATGCAAAATGCTATCAGGTAATGGGAGGTGGTGTTATTGGTATGACGGCTTTTCCTGAATTTGTTTTAGCAAGAGAGGCAGGACTCCATTACTTGCCATGTAATTTTATTGTTGACTACGTGCCTTGGTCAAATAACATTATCAACAATGATTGTATTTTACAAACTCGTTTTGATAATCATGCTAAAGCTGTAATGCTAGTGAAATGGGTTGGTATGCACTTAACTGAATTTGCCCTATCTGATTGTAATGATTTAGGTATTGCAAGCAGTATAAGTGGTTTGGGTGATAGGATGACACCCAAACAGCAAAGTTGGTTTAGCGTTTTAGCGAAGTCAAATAGTGTATCAGTGCAGGTTAAACCAAAATCTGAACTAAGAGAAGTCACACTTTATCATGGTTTAAAGATGATTCCAGATAAATTACAAAACTTATTGGATTTCGTGAATAAATATAAAAAAGAGAGCCCACTTAACATTGAAAGTGTGCGTAGGTCCGCATCATCACTCATGTTATACGCTGGAGAAAAAATTGAACTTACCTCGATTAGGGATTTTGCACTTAAACTTGATAAACGTGAAATTAATGTACGTTTATACCATCCTGATCCCAGTAAATATCTTCCAATTATTATCTATACACATGGTGGTGGCTTTGTGTCTGGTACATTGAACTCTTTTGATTCACCTTGTCGGTATTTAGCTAAAATAACCAATCGTGTGGTTTTAGCTATTGACTATCGTTTGGCGCCTGAAAATCCTTACCCTTCAGGGCTAGATGATGTTTATATTGCTGCTAAATGGGCATATAACCATGCACATGATATCAAGGCAAGTAATGAAGATTTTACTTTGGCAGGAGATAGTTCTGGTGGTAATTACACAGTTTTATGCATTGAGAAATCATTACAAACAAGAGATTTTAATGTGACTAATCAGATACTCATTTATCCTACAACTGATCTTAGCCATAATACGGAGTCGATGTGTGAGTTTAGCCAGGGTTATTTGTTAGAATCACGCAATGTTAATTGGTATAATGAGCAATATCGACCAAAAGGTATAAATGCTGATGACTCACGTATATCACCACTTTATATTAAAAATCTCGAAAAAATGCCTCGCACCTTAGTTTTTACTGCAGGTTATGACCCATTAAGAGACGAAGGATTATTGTTTGCACAAGCATTAATGGAGAGGGGGGTAGATACTCATCATTATCATTTTGATAACATGATTCATGGGTTCATTAATTTTGGCAAACTGGTGCCGCAAGAATGCGAAATTCTTTATCAACGGATTGATCGGTTTTTAACAGCAAGGTAACACTATAAAAGTATCGTGATTAACTTTTAAAAAAGATGGTACTATCTATACTGAGTTTAGAATCTAGCAGTATTTAAGGTTCAGCCATGAAAATTGAATTAAAAAAACAAAATGGATTTAGCTTAATTGAGTCACTCGTTGTTCTTACCATTTTAGTCTTTGTTTTCAATTCATTTATAACCGTAATGCTGCGTTCAGCAATAGTTGCCAATCGTACTAACAGTCAAGTTGAGATTGAATTTTTACTTGACAATCGAGTTGAAGAGTCCTGGATAACAGGTCAAAACATGGATCTCTCGCCTACAGGAAACATTAACTTTTCAACAACAGCTACAGAATTAATTGGTAGAAACATCATGTTAAATATTGAACAAAAAAGAATTTATGCGGTGAGTCCTTAAGGAGCACACAGGATGGCTAGTTATCTAAAGAAACTAAAAAAACAACAAGGAGCATCGCTTATTCAAGTATTGATTGGTATCTCTGTGGGTGCCTTTGTTTTAGTGATTGCAGCAGAAATGTATTTTACGGTACGTAATAGTTATACGCGTACCGTAACACAAATGACGGATAATACGCGTGCAAATCTCGTTTCACAAGTTATCCGTAATACTATAGATAAAGCAACTTCACTTTCACCTTTTGGAATTTGGCCTTGGCAGCAAGTTGATGTGCGTACTTTAAGCTTTAATCCACTAGTTTATCCCCCTATCTATGCTGCAACTTTATTAAACTTCTATAATCCTCCTAACCAGGTATTAGGGACACATATCTTAATGTTACAAAGCATGGTTAGCAGTCAATTTACCACATCAGGAATTAATCAAGGTGACAATCCTATTCCAACAACTTTAGCAATTGGAAACAATGATTTTGTATTACTTGCCGATCAGGCAGGATATCAGGTCATGAAAGCCACAGCTAATGCCTCAGGTAGCTTAGTTTCTGTTGAGCAAGGTCCAGCAAGATCCTATGCAATCAATAGTTTTTTAGCTCAATATCATGTTTATATCTTCTATTTGCGTGAACTTAATGGTGTAAGAAGCCTCATGCTTAATGTGGATGGGGAAAGCAAAAGTGATGAAGTGATCAGAAATGTTGAAGACTTTCAGATTCGCTATTTTATTAATGGCGCCTGGAGAAATATAGATAATGAAGGTACTCCAGGTTATCTAAATAGTTGGTACAAAGAAACAAAGGGTATTGAAATTCAATATCAAATTAATGCTCAGCAATATACACTTATTATCGCCTTAAAACCTAACCTTTTATAAGGTACTAAAAAGTTTAAACTAAAGTAAAGTAGGGTATTGAGAGACAGGCAAAACTCGCTTATTATGCTTGCGTCTTTTGTCAACAAAACAAACAGTAGGTTTAAAAATGCACTACAACGAGAGAACGCAAGCGCTTATCGAAAAATTAACAAGCATGTTCAAGGACAAATTTTCAGTACAAAATGCAAAGAATCTCGAGTCACTTTTAAAAGCATATATTCGAGTGATTTCAGAAAAAGAATTGTACAGTCGCGAACTTCTTGATTTATACGGCTCTATCGTATCTTTTTGGAAATACATTTACAAAAACAGTGATAATGATTTATTAGTACGTGTTTACAATCCAGTATATGAACAAAATGGCTGGGTATCACACCATACAGTCATAGAAATGTCATGTTATGATTCTCCTTTTATCGTTGATAGCTTAATGATGTTAATGTCTTCTATGGGTATTGGTATTCATTTTATGATGAATGTTGGGGGTATTGATTTAAAGCGCAATGCTAGAGGTGAGCTTACTGAGCTTGTTGATAATATTGGAGATAACGTTTCAATGCTAGATACTGCTAAATCATGCTTGGTTATAATGGAAATTGATCGTCAGAGCGATCAACGCCAGAATTTTGAGCTTATTGAAGCAAATGTTAGAGAAACCTATAAAAAGCTACAAGCAGTTATTCGTGATTTCGAACCAATGAAAAACGAATTACAAACCATGATTCAAGATGTCCAACGTCCGAAAAATAAAATTGCTAAAAACTATTATAATGAGGCAATTGACTTTCTAGAATTCTTAAAAAAAGACCATTTTATCTTTTTAGGTTATTGTGCATTTGCGGCAAAAAAAACTAAACACGGGAAGGTTTTTACAGCACAAAAAGATTCTGTCTTAGGATTATTCTCAGTGAATGATGACTATATTACTGCACTCAATGATATTCATGAAAAAAGTTTAAATATTAGTACAAATGTAGATGCAATTTTAACTGTTGCTAAGTCAGATCAGATTTCTCCAATTCATCGTCAAGCTTATATGGATATTGTTTCTGTTGCTATTTATGATGATAAAAGTGAAATTATTGGCTATAAACGTTTGTTAGGTTTGTATACATCAACTGCCTATCATTCATCACCACAACATATCCCATTTTTACGCTTACGCAAAGAAATGGTATTAAAGCAATCAGGCTTTAGAAAGTTTGGTCATGCCTATAAAGCACTAAGTAATATTATTGACACTTATCCACGTGATGAGCTCTTTTTAAGCTCTGATGAAGAACTCTTTAATACTGCTCTTGGAATTTATCATATTCGTGAGCGCCAAATAATAAAGTTGTTCGTACGTAAGGACCAATTTAGTCGTTATTATTTTTGTATGCTTTATATGCCGAGGGATCGTTACAATTCCGATGTGCGTGAACGCGCCGAAAAGATATTGCTAAAAACTTTCAATGGTAACCGCATTGTGTTTAAAACAAACTTCTTAGAAAGTGTTCTATGCCGTATTGACTTTACAGTTTACTTAGATGGTAATCCAGCCTTTGAAAATATTGATTTTGAGCTGTTAGAAGAACAAATTAAAACAGCTGAGCGCCAATGGAGCGATTACCTTTTTGATGAATTAATTGAAGAGTATGGCGAAAATAAAGGTCGTTATTATTTCCAAGAGTATGGACATGCTTTTTCTTCAGCATATAAAGATGATTACATTCCACGTAAAGCAGTTTCTGATGTTATTCATTTTGAAACCTCGCATAAAAATCGACTATCAATGTGCTTATACCAGGTTCTAGAAGAAAGCAGCAATAGATTACATTTTAAAGTTTTTTTACGTGATGAAATTATTCAGTTAAGCCAAGTGATGCCAATTTTAGAAAATTTTGGTCTTTGCGTATCGGAGGAGCGTCCATATAAAATTAGCCCAAAGTCAGGTGGATTTATATGGTTATCTGATTTTGGTTTAACCACTACTAAACCAGTTGATATTATGGAAGTAAGTGAATTATTAAAAGAAGCCTTTGCTGTTATATGGATTGGTATCACAGAAAATGATCGCCTTAACTCTTTAATCGTTTATGCTGGTTTAAATTGGCGTGAAGTTGCTTTAGTAAGGACCTACACACGCTATGTGGTACAAATTGGTATGCGTTTTAGTCAACAGCATATTGAAACCACATTTATAGAATACTCTGATATTATTCGAGAAATAATAAAATTATTTGATATACGTTTTAACCCAGAATATGCTAAAGAAATGCGTCAAGAAAAAGTAGAAGCTTATCGTCAGTCAATTAAAAATAAATTGAGTAACGTTGCAAGTTTAGATCAGGATAAGATCTTGCGCCGTTTATATGAAATCGTTGAGGCAACCCAACGCACAAACTTCTACCAAAAAACTGCAAATAATGAATATAAAGAATATATTTCTTTCAAGCTCATTCCAGCAAAAATTTCAGAAATGCCAAAGCCTGTACCTATGTTCGAAATTTTTATGTATTCACCACGAGTTGAAGGCATACATTTACGCGGTGCAAAAGTTGCTCGTGGTGGACTACGTTGGTCGGATCGAAAAGAAGATTATCGCACAGAAATATTAGGCTTAGTTAAAGCACAACAAGTTAAAAATGCTGTTATTGTCCCACTTGGTGCAAAGGGTGGATTTTTACCTAAAAAATTACCTGTTCACTTAGGGCGTGATGCCGTAATGGAGGAAGCTATAAGCTGTTATAGAATGTTTATTAGTTCTCTTTTAGATATCACTGATAATATTAAAAATAATGAAATTATCAAACCACAAAATGTCATTTGTTATGATGAAGATGATCCATATTTGGTTGTTGCAGCTGATAAAGGTACGGCGACTTTTTCAGATATTGCTAATGAAGTGGCTGTTCAATACGATTTTTGGCTAGGGGATGCGTTTGCTTCAGGTGGTTCAAATGGCTATGATCATAAGAAAATGGCAATTACTGCGCGTGGAGCATGGGAGTCAGTTAAACGTCACTTTAGAGAAAAAGGTAAAGATATCCAAAGCGAAGATTTTACAGTGGTTGGTATTGGTGATATGTCAGGGGATGTGTTTGGTAATGGAATGCTATTGTCTAAACATATTCGCCTAATCGCTGCTTTCAACCACATGCATATTTTCATTGATCCTAATCCAGATGCAACTTCTAGTTATGTAGAAAGAAAACGGTTATTTGATATGCCGCGCTCAACTTGGGAAGATTATGATAAATCTCTTATTTCACAAGGTGGTGGGATATTTAGTCGTCTAGTAAAAAGTATTAAGTTAAGCAATGAAATTAAAGCTTTACTGCAAACAGATGCTGATGAACTTGAACCAAACAAATTAATTCAACTTCTGCTTAAAGCAAACTTTGAATTACTATGGAATGGAGGAATTGGTACCTACGTTAAGGCGCATACTGAAAGTCATCAAGATGTAGGTGATCGAGCCAATGATTCATTACGTGTTAATGGTCGTGATCTAAACTGCTTAGTAGTGGGGGAGGGGGGGAATCTTGGTTTTACTCAATTAGGTCGTATTGAATATGCCTTAAAAGGTGGTGCAATCAACACTGATGCGATAGACAATGCCGCAGGAGTTGATTGTTCAGATCACGAAGTGAATATTAAAATTCTACTTAATGCAGCAGTCGAATGTGGTGATATTTCTATGCAAAGTAGGAATAAGTTATTGGCAGAAATGTCTGATGATGTAGCAAAGTTGGTGCTTGAAAATAATTATAGTCAAAACAGGACTATTGCTAATGAGTTGAAATATCAGGAACGCTACTTTGTTGAATCTTATGCACGCTTGATGCGTGAGCTTGAGCGTAAAATGCAACTTGATCGTGAAGTTGAATATTTGCCAACTGATAAGTTATTACAAACAAGAGCTGTATCTGGTAAAAGCTTAACTGCTCCTGAGTTTGCTGTGATTATGGCATACACCAAAACAATGATTAAACAACAAATCTTAAAGTCAGACTTGCCTGATGACCCTTATTTTTCATTCTTTTTATTATGGGAATTTCCAAAAGTATTACGCGAAAAGTATGTGAATTTAATGCAAAGTCATAAGCTTAAAAGAGAGATTATCGCGACTCAAATTACCAATGCTGTAACTTTATATATGGGTGTTACTTTTATTCAGAGACTATATGATGAAACTGGTGCTTCTGTTGCCGATATTATTAAGGCATTTTGTGCGATTGTTGAAATTTTTGGCTTGAATCAAATATGGCAAAAGGTTGAAAACCTAAATGGCAAAGTTTCTAGCGAAAGCCAACAAGAATGTTTGCAAATCTTATTTAGATTTGTTAGACGAAATTGCCGTTGGATATTACGTAATGAGACACGTGGTTTTGCAATTAATCAAACTATTGAAAAATATGCCATATCAGCAACTGAATCGTTAAAAGTTTTCCCAAGGCTTCTTATTTCATCTGAAAAACAACGTATTGAGCGTAAATCTGCTGCGTTGTTAGAAGCAGGCGTCCCACAAGATATCATTGATAGTGTCTTGTCATTTAAAATGGCAACCTCGGTAATGGATTTAACTGCGGCAATTGAAGTAATTCAAGATGAGAAGCTATTTGAAGAAATTTCTATTTTCTTGAATCAAAAATTATGGTTGTCATGGTTTAGGGGATGTATTAATAACTTAGGTAGTAAACAATCGTATTGGGGTACGCTTTCAACTTCAGCATTAAGGGATGACTTAGATAAATTACAATATCGCCTTGTTAAGCGCGTGATTGAGCTATGTCTAGATATTGAAGGTGTTGAAGCAAAAATACAGTATTGGCTTGACCTTAATAAAAGCTACATTGCACGCTGGTTAGGTTTAATTGAAGATATGCGTGCCGATGAGCCTAACCTTGAATCCGTAAATATTGCTTTTAGAAGTTTAGATGACCTTGCTCGCGCAAGGTGAGACAGAGACAAGATAAAACAGAAATGAGCTCTACGGAAAGGAGTTTTTTCATTTTTTGTCTGAGTCTCACATCTGGGAAAAACCAGATATGTGTTTTTTTAGTTGTTAGGAGATAAAATTTATCTTTTATCTTTATTAGGTATTAATTTAACATAATATATATTATGAGAATCAAAGTAAATCAGCATATTGTAAGCAGGTTTAGGATTTAGGTACACTAGTATGTTTTTTATTTCATGATACAATACTGCGCTTGAATGTCTCAAAGGTAATAAGGTTTACTCAATAATTATGAATTTTTTACAAAATTACTTTCAATTTTCTAAATATAATACATCTTTACGCACTGAACTTATTGCAGGTTTAACCACCTTTTTGGCAACGCTGTATATTATTGTTGTTAATGCGAAAATTCTCTCACAAACTGGAATGCCAGAAAGTGCACTTGTGACAAGTACAGTGCTTATTTCCGCCTTTGCCTCGATTGCTATGGGAGTTTATGCCAGAAACCCTTATGCTTTAGCACCAGCAATGGGAATGAATGTCTTTTTTACGTACACTATCGTTAAAGCTTGGGAGATTCCTTGGCAAGTTGCACTGGGTGCGGTTTTTTGGTCAGGTGTACTATTTGCACTTTTAGCTATTTTCAATGTTCGTACTAAAATTCTGGCTGGCATCCCTGATGGTGTAAAGCATGGTATTGGTGCAGGAATTGGTATTTTTATTGCTTTGGTTGGCTTTTATAATGCTGGTGTTATACACCAAGCACCATCTGGTTTGTTGGCAATCGCACCATTAACAGCAGAAACGCTTATATTTTTGATTTGTTTTTTTGCGCTTACCATTTTTCTAGCGCTACGCATTAAAGCTGCTATTTTATTGATGATTGTATTGGGTTGCATATTAGCTTTTCCAGTTGGACGCATATTTGGTGATAACATCATCATGCACTTACCAAACGATATTGTATCATGGCCAGATTTTTCACTCTTTTTTGCAATTGATTGGTCAGGTAGCCTAAAAGTAGCTGCTCTTCCTGCAATTTTTACTTTTCTATTTATCAATATTTTTGATAGCACTGGCACCTTAATCGGTCTTGCACAATCTTCTAATTGGTTTGATAAAGATGGTCAACCGATTCGTATCAAACAATCCCTTATCGTAGACTCATTTGCATCAGCAAGCTCTGGCCTCATGGGCAGCTCCCCTACTTCGATTTACGTTGAATCTGTGACGGGTATCTCCGTTGGTGGGCGTACTGGCTTAGTAGCAGTTATCGTCGGAATATTGTTTTTACCCTTTTTGTTTTTAGCACCCATTGTAATGATGGTCCCAATGTACGTTGTCGCACCTGCTTTAGTTATTGTGGGAAGTTTTATGTTATCCTCCGTTAAGCAAATTCAATGGGATGATACATCCCATGCCATTCCTGCATTTATGACTATTATTTTGATGCCACTTACGCTATCAATTTCAGAAGGCATCGTTTGGGGGATGGTAACATGGTTTATTATCACCATGATCCAAGATCGCAGCCAAATCACGCCAATGTCTTTAATTATTACCATTTGTTGTTTTTTAATCATGTTAGGCTCTCTCAAAGTCTTTTAAAATCATTTATACTATTTATTACTTTTAACCCCACTCTTATTAAATTAAAAATAACTTTATTACGTTCTCTCATGCGTTATAAATTCAGCATGGATATAAAAAAATAATACTAAAAACGGAGTATATATGAGCCCTAAAGCTGATAAAAAACGACCCTTAAAACTCGATCTTAAGAAAATCAATGAATTTGATGAATTACTATTAAACCTGTATCCTGAACCAGAACAAAACTTCACTGGTGATGAGCATATTTTTTCATTATCCATGTTAGATGGATATTTAACTGCAGTATTACTATGCCCTGAGTTTATAGATGAGCAAGATTGGTTAGAAGGTGTTTGGCAAGAAGGTTCCTTGCCACATTTCAAAGACCCAGCAGAGCAAACTAAATTGCTTGAAGGTATTGCTCAACACTACGATACACTTAAGCACTGTTTTGACAATGAACTTGTTGACTTTGAACCATTCGTTTATCATAAAATGTACAAAGGTCAAGCCATGCCTGCGATTGACCTTTGGCTAGATGGGTTTGAACGTGGCTTTGAGTATTTTGAAGCTGCATGGCACTTAAATCCACAAATTGAATCTGTTATTGATGAAATATTAGGCTTTGATGATGAATGTGATTTTGAGAATTTGTCTTTAGATCAACGTAACAAAGAACTTTCTAAGCTTTCTGATTTAATTATTCAACTGTATGCTTTAAAAAAGTCAAGCTCATGAATAAATCGAACTGTTAGATTCGTTATGAGTACCATTCTGACACGACAACCACTGCTGCCCTATTGCACTTTTGCTTTATAAAAAATATGCTTATCACACAAATTTATTGAATCAACAAAAAATCATGACTCATTTTAAAAGTCTCTATAGTGCCAAACAAGCTTATGATATAGATCAATATCTTATTCATAATAAAAGCATTAACAGTCTAGATCTTATGGCTAAAGCTGCTTTTGCTTGTTTTAATGAAATTCAAAAGCAATGTCCTCAACGCATTGTTGTGATTGCAGGTTATGGTAATAATGCAGGAGATGGCTTTATGATTGCAGCGCTTACACATATGGCCAATATTGACACACGTATATTCACTACTATTGATGATGATCGATTAACCCCAGATACCCAATATATGTTGAAGCATGCAAAAAGTTTAGGCATTGATATAAAATTGTTATCTTATGTTGATCATGATCTTTTTGAAGAAGCGATTAAACAAGCAAATGTTGTGGTTGACGCGCTTTTTGGCACTGGCATTAATCGTGATATCAGTGGTTATCTCAGTACAATTGTTAAAACGATTAATGCTCACAGTCGTTATACCTTAAGTGTTGATGTCCCATCAGGGGTGTGCGCTTCGACTGGTAAGTTATTTAGTTGCGCCATCAAGGCCAATACAACCGTAAGCTTTGTCTGCAACAAAATAGGACTCTATACAGGGGAAGCTCCTGATTATGTCGGTAATCTCATTTATGCTCCACTTGTTAGTGAGGATATGTTTGATTCTAGCCTTCAACCGCAAGCAACTCTATTAGACCATAGTGATCTAAAAAGCTATATTTCTCACTTACTCAAATGCAAAACTATTAACAAAAATGACAAAGGAAACGTTGGTATCATTGCAGGTGATAAAGGGATGTCTGGTGCTGCTATTATGACTGCAACTGCCGCATTAATCATAGGTGCAGGACGTGTAAGTTTATTTACTCATAAAGAGCATGCCACTTTTATCAACCTGAATCAACCTGAGATTATGTGTTATGGAGTTGAGCAATTCAGGGACGTTGAAATGCTAATAAATAAATTAGATGTTCTTGTAATTGGTCCAGGCATGGTTGAATCTATGCCTTGGTCACAACGTATTATCACTGAAGCACTTAAGTTTAATAAAACTATGATTATAGATGCCGGTGCATTAGATTTCTTGAAATCAATTCAACTTCGATGTAATCAAGATCAACTGCTCATTACACCACACGAAGGCGAAGCAGCAAGAATATTAAATACAACTGCAAGCATAGTTCGTAATAACCGTATTGAATTAACCAAAACACTGGCGGATCATTATCATACACAAGTCTTGCTAAAAGGTGCTGGAACTTTACTCTACACTGAGAATAAACTTAAGCTTTGCCGTTATGGACATCCTATTTTAGCAACTGCTGGCTCAGGTGATTTACTTACAGGCATGATTGCAGGTCTTGCTGCACAACTTCAATCCGTTAGTAAGGCTGCTGAGTTTGCTGTTCTTTTACAAGGGATAGCCAGTGAAAAATATGCTAAAGAAAAAGGTGTTTATGGCTTTAGCGCCACAAAATTACTACAAGCCGTGGTAGATGTGTTGAATGAGTACGCCTAACCCCCCGTTACTGAACTTGCTTAAGTGTCGGCTTATCCCAATTACCGACCACATCAAAGCTAACAAGACCCATATTTCTAAATAATGTATTGCCTAAAACCTTACCACCCAAATAGGTGGCAAGAGCAACTACTGGTCCCCCCAAAGCACCAGCTACAGCAGCTGTGGTGCCCGAAAAATGAGGTTGATATTTAATTCTTTGATTCAATGTTTTGTTTAAAATGTTAATATCTCCTTGCACAATAAGTGCAAAACCTGGCGTGTCAATCACAACTGAAGGCTGGCTTATGGCAATGCCATCCTTTAAGTCATATCTACCCGTGATATGGTTAAATGGCATCCCTTGATGCTCAAAATCGTTATAAGGTAAAAATAATCGTTTAAAATAAGCATCTAAACTTAGTAAACCTATGTATTTTGCAATACCTGCATCTATCGACAGAATTACGCCATTTAGTAAGTCGATACTTATGTTACCTTTTATGTTTGAGAAACTTGGCATGAGTTTTGACCAGCTGAAATTTGCATTTAGATCCCCAGATGTACTTTTAAGAAAGTTTTCATAGCCAAAACTATTAAGTAAATTTCCCCAATTTAGTGAAAATGCATTAAGTTGCAAGGTACTGCCTTGTGGTGATAACTGCACACTTGCTAAGAGTTTTGAGCTTGGATCATAGGCTGACAATACTGGAATAAATAAAACGCCAGCGCGTATATTAACCGCTACTAAGATATTTGGAATACCATATCCACCTACTTGTAAATTAGTTAATTTAATGTTGGCATTTGGAATTTTTTGTAGAGTATTAACGTTAAGCACCTTAGCTAAAACACCTTTAAACTGAGCATCGTTTCGAGTTTGTTGTTCTTTTTCTTTTTTAAATTTATCGCTAGATAACCTAAAGGATAAATTATCTGCGTTTACTTCTATTGGCTTTTGTAAAGCTTGTGGTATGTCAATAGTTATTTTAACTGAATTATTAGCCGTCAACTCAATATTTGTATAATGTTGACTTACTGCTGTTTTAAGGTTGACATCCTGGTAAATCGTATTACAAACATCAAGTAAACCTATATCCAAATTGATTTTTGGTTTAAGCCAATTACTTAAATTGCGATAGATGCAATTAGCATAATTTGCAACGATGAGACAATTATCATAACTTGTTTTTTTATCTTCCACCAAGGGAGTATTTAGTGCTGTTAGTTGTTGTAGTTGATTTTGAGCACGAAAGGTTAAGATTGCTTGGTCAACCATATTTGCTAGATTCAATAAGAAATCTAAACTGAGTTTATGGATGTGCCCTGTCATACTCAATGCGCCTATACCTTTGTTGCTAAAGTTAAATCCCGTTGTTAAATCTGTTTGATTTGCAATATTTAGTTTAGTTTCAACTTCAAATTGTGCTTTTGAAATTTGTTGAATGTCAATTGGTTTACCTATGTTATTGTCCTTTTGCCATGAAAGCTTAAGCTCAATTGGCAAAGATTCAAAAGCTGTTTTATTAAATGGAGCACCTAATGTGCTTGTCAAACCTATAAAATTACTGTCTATTTTAAATTCGCCTTTATCAAAATTACTATTGAGTGCGAAGCTAATGGGCAAGGTTCCTGACAGTTTTTGTTTTGTACTAAACTTTGTTAATGGATTGAAGTTTCCTTCTGTAAATGGAATAGTCGTTTTGCCTGTTAGCATGACAGTCGGGTTTTTGGGATTTTCTATGTTAAGCGACCCTGTTAATGCGACAGGGAAATTCTTGTTTAACATAGCTTTTATTTGGTGTATAAAAACATTGCTATTATTGAATGCAATTTCACCTTCCATAGCATAGATGTTATATACAAATGGCTGATATATAGATAATAAACCATCATTGATTGAAACTTTACCATAAAAGCGATGATGACGTGACTGATCACCGAATGGAATCTCAATCCCTAGGCTTATACTTGTGTTAGCCTGTAATTTTGCATAATGGCTTAGCTCATTCACTAACTTGCCATATTCTGTACTTTCTAAATACGTGTAAGCTTGCTTACTATTTGTGTCAGCACTACCAGTGATAGTAAGAGTTGCTGGGATGTTACGAGCAATGTTATCAACACTGACGTGAGCTATTTTAATTGGAATTCCACCTAGCATTCCCCTATCGACCTTAGCGCTTAATTGTTCATTGTCAAAGTGAAGACTACCATTAAGCCCATAAGCAACACCTAAACCAAAATATGGTATAAGCTTTCCATCTTGAATATTAGCATCTATTTTAAAAACACCTGAATCATCTGCAAATGGAATATTACGTGCCACCCCTTTGATTTTAAGACTTGCATCAACTGCTTTTGCACCATATAAAGATTTCATTAACCAATCATAAAGCGCTATTGGAATACCATGTTTGGGTAAAAAAGATTGATATTCCGTTGTTACATGTTGTCCAGTTAGGTTTGCTTTGATATCTAATGTAAAATTTAATGGCTGATCAAGTGGAACGTCGATATTGCCTTTAGCAGAAAAATTAATTGTTTTGTTATTTAATTGAAGATTTGGCACATAAACGATGACTTTATCTTGTTGTTTGATGATATTTAATTCGCCAACAGCGTTAAATTGTGGCCATACTTTTGTAAACACCGTATTTTCACCCAAGGTAAAATTTGGTGCATTTAATAAAATTTTTGCACTATTTTTTTGCCACCAAAGTTGTCCAGTTAAACCGGTAAAATCAAAGCGTTTATCACTTTGTGTGACGCCTAAATTATTGAAGTTGGCACTTAGTTGCACACCATCCATATTCATTTCCTGTAAATCAAATGAAAGTTGTAGATTTGTGAGCTGCCCTGATAAAATTAAGTCTTTACGCCATTTAACAACATCTAACTGAGTCAAATTTGAAAAATCTGCCAAATTAAAGCGTGAAACATTCATCATTAAGCGATGATTATCCAAAGCCATGAGCGTAGATCTAAATATATAATGTTTATTGTGCGTTACGAAGGTTAAAGGATTTACGTCTAACATAAAGCGACCTTGGTAGCGAAATAGCCTTAAGTTAAAGGATATATTTTTAAACTTTGTTTTCTGCAGCAATTTAGTTTCTAATTCTAATTCAGATAACTCCCCGATCATAGAAATCTCATCCAAGCCTTTTATAGAACTTTGAATAAATAGATTAATTTGATTTCCTATCAATGGCTCAAACTTGATTTTATCACTAAGGTTATTAAGCACACTAATAAGTACATGTGCTTTATCCATTAAATTACTATCAAAGTAATATTTATCATCCTTTTGTTCGATAACTGCTGTTATTTCTACTTGTGTATTTTGCTTAGCTATCAAAGGTGAAATTGCTATGTTTAATAAGCCTTTTTGTTGCTTTCTTTTTGTATAATCCATATTTAACGTAAGTTCCCAGGCTATACCCTGACTTCTTAGATCAATGACAACTATCATTCCTTTTAAGCTTAACCGCTGTTGTTGAAGCAAGTAATCCAAAACTCTCGACCAACATCCACCTATCTGATTGATCTCTTCTACAGATAGTAACTGCAAAAATTGATTATCAATTTTATTTGTTTCTGAATAATACTTCAGTTTTGGTGAATCAATCACAATCGACTTCGTCACAAAATTCCAAGCGATTAAAGATCGAATTCCATCAATTCTAACTGTCATTTCAGGAATATTCAGTGAAAAATCATGGCCATTCACCATAATTTGACCAACCTTAACTACAGGATCAAGACCACGCCAATCAGCATATTCAATTTGTAATGATACTTTTGAACCTGTCATTTGAGAAAGCACATCTTCAATCGTATGTTGATAACTTGGCAACAGCCTTAATAATCCATATCCTACTAAGATCACAATCAGGAGAAAACTGGCAAAGACAATTCCAAGCCATAAAATAAAAACACGTCTTCTCATAAATTGTCACCTAAGTTTATTGATTTAGATTAATACAATATCATACATTTGTTGAGCATAGCTGAATTCTGCTTGCAGCTTAATGGGTTTCGAGATAATAATTTCAAGTTCTCCTAACCCAAATGATTCATCATTTTGCAAGGCATCAACAACTGCGCTTGATGCCACTATTAGAAAACCATTACTTTGGTAAGTACAGGCTTCTCGTTTAATTTCTCTAAAAATTTCATAACAAATCGTTTGTACAGTTTTAATCCTACCTTTGCCTTGACACATTGGACAAGGTTCACATAAAAACTGAACGAGGCTTTCTTGAGTACGTTTACGCGTCATTTCGACAAGTCCCAATTCAGACAAACCAGAAAAAGTTGTTCGTGCGTAGTCTAACTCTAGCACTTTAGCCAATGCATCTAAAACCTGTTCTTTATGCTCGTCATCTAACATGTCAATGAAATCAATAATGATGATTCCACCTAAATTACGTAATCTCAATTGTCTACCAATGACGCGTACCGCTTCTAAGTTGGTTTTGAAAATAGTTTCTTCTAGATTCACCATTCCAACGTATGCTCCTGTATTGACATCAATAGTTGTCATTGCTTCCGTTTGGTCAATGATAATGTAACCACCTGATTTTAAAGGTACTTTTCGATCTAATGCTCGCGCTAGTTCTTCTTCGACGCCATACATATCAAAGATAGGATTATCAGAACGATAAAGTTCAAGTTTTTCACGTACGCCAGGTACAAATTTGTCGCTAAATCGGCACAGCTCGCTATACATATCAATATTATCGATTCGAATACGCTCTACCTTATCATTAGCAAAGTCACGAAGCGTTCGCATCACTAAGCTTAAATCTTCATATACCACACCTGCCTTTGTTACCGTGCTTGCAGAATCAACAACACCTTGCCATAGATTTTGTAAGAAAATAATGTCTTTTCTTAACTCTTTAGAAGACAACCCCTCTGCTACAGTGCGAATAATAAAACCACGTGGATATTCATAGCCAAGCGCCTCTTTCATCACTTGTTGCAAACGCTCTCGTTCTTCTTCTGATTCAATACGAAGTGAAATCCCAATATGATCTAAATCCGGCATGTGGACAAGATAGCGTGAGGCTAGAGATAAATGTGCACTTAAACGTGCACCTTTGGTACCTAATGGATCCTTTAATACTTGGACTAAAATGCTTTGACCTTCTCTTAGCCAGTGGCGTACATCCGCCTCCTTACTATTTAAATCGATTCCAGCACTTTCATCTGAAGCAATTGGCATTACATCTGAAACATGTAGAAAACCTGCGCGCTCCAAGCCAATATCGACAAAAGCAGCTTGCATACCTGGTAACACACGTGTAATTTTACCTTTATATATATTACCAACTATGCCACGTTGATTCTCACGCTCTATATGTACTTCTTGCAAAACCCCATTCTCAATCACAGCCACACGCTTCTCATGTGCTGCTATATTCATTAATATTTCTGCTTTTACCATAACAGCTCACCATTTAAGATATCTTTATCCGCGCTTATTTTACTTAATTTCATCCATAGCTGTAGCGTTTTTTCAACAATTTTAAGATACCTTAATATTCCACTACAGTGCTACCAAGCTTTATGTTATATTTGCGACCAATGTCGTTACCTTACGTTTTATATTCATGACTGAACAATTGGATACTAATGAGTTTGATAAAACCAAGCTACTATGGAAAAAATATAGAACATCTGTTGTTACCATTATCTGTTTGGTCTTAATTGTCATTGTTAGTTGGCAATATTGGCAAAAAAGACAGCTGCAAAATGATGTTGAAGCAATTGAGCTTTATCAAAAAATGATGTTGATTTCTGAAAACGTTACTGGCAATAGTGATATTATAATCAACCAAGCACAAAATATTATTAATCTTTATCCTAAATCTATTTACTCAGATTTTGCGCGTTTAGAAATTGCAAGGCAATCTGTACTTAAAGATGATTTAGCGCAAGCAGTAGCAAGTTTACAGGAAATTGCAAACAATTCGATTAACCCAAACGTTCAAGCAATTGCAAAACTACGACTTGCACGTATTCAAATGGCTCAAAACCAAATAAATGACGCAATCACAACGCTCAATAGCATTAAACTTACGGGTTTTTCTTTATCCAAAGCCATGCTATTAGGTGATGCTTATTTTGCTAATAAAGATTATTCAGCAGCACAAACGCAATGGGAACTTGCACTCAAAGAGACACAAAAACCTGAGCTTACTGATATTAACAACCTACTGCAAATAAAAATTGATAACCTTGCTGCACTTAAGTAACGTTTAATTTAGGAATATACATGAAAAAAGCTAAAAGAATTTTTATCGCTTCTCTATTAATCACCCTTCTTGGCAGTACGCTCACTGGTTGTGGTAACAAGAGTAACGATATTCCGCCTAAACCACTTGTTGAGTTTAAAC
Source organism: Candidatus Nebulibacter yamunensis (assembly GCF_024208055.1). Taxonomy (NCBI): domain Bacteria; kingdom Pseudomonadati; phylum Pseudomonadota; class Gammaproteobacteria; order Thiotrichales; family Francisellaceae; genus Candidatus Nebulibacter; species Candidatus Nebulibacter yamunensis. Next base: position 42,248 of record NZ_JAMBMW010000005.1, on the reverse strand, counting down.
CTAACGTTGAAGTCAATTATGTTTGGGATAGGAGTATTGGTAATGGCAACGGTGGTCAAGTTGATTTAACATTAACGCCTGTAAGCTTTAATAATATTATATACACCACAAGCTTTGATGGTTACATGAGTGCTGTAAATGCTCAAACAGGCAAACTTTTATGGTCAACGAATACTGATCTTAAACTCAGCTCAGCTGCTAATGTCAGTGGTCAATACGTCGTGGCTGGCAGCTTGTGTGGCACAATTATTGCACTTGATCGTAACACAGGTAAAATCTTGTGGAAAAATGTCCTGCCAAGTAGCCTTTTTTCCAAACCCACAATTGTTGATAACGTTATTTATGTTCAGACACATGATGGTAGCCTCTCTGCTTATGCAATCAGTGATGGGCAGCAGTTATGGACACAAAGCACCCCTATCCCAGATGTCATGCTCATTGGCAACAGCTCTCCTATTCTTTATCAAGATTTAGTCATAGCAGGAACATCATCAGGTAGCTTATGGGGGCTTAAAGCTGACAGTGGAGAAAAACAATGGGATAACCCTATTGCACTTCCTCAATCTGGTTCCCCTGCTCAGCAAATGGTTGACATCACCGCCACTCCGATTATTGACAACGACAAACTTTATGTTGCTACTTTCCAAGGCAACTTAATTAGCTTTAATACTAAACTTGGTAGTATGAACTGGCAAAAAAAAGCCTCCATTTATCGTAATCTTGTCTTAAATAACGAAGCATTGTTTGCTGTTGATAGCAAAGGAAATATCACAGCTTATAACACTAAAACGGGTGACACACTCTGGCAAGCAATAGAATTAGAAGGTAGAAAACCCTCTGCGCCTTTATATATAGATGGTTTTATTGTTGTTGGTGACTATGAAGGCTACATTCATATACTTAATGCCAAAACAGGGAAATATCTCAATCGTGTTCAAGTTGGTGGGGATGGCATAAATGCTCAACCAATTGCAGTTGGCAAAACAATAGTCGTTCAAACTAATAATGGCACACTTGCAGCCATTGACCTTTAAAGTAAAAAGATGAATCAAACAACAAGTAAGGCTGCTGCTTTTATCACTCCATCACTCTTTATTTTGGTATTGATGATTTCAGTAGGTCCTTTTGGTGATACCATTTATGCACCTTCATTACCAAGTATTGCTGAAGCCTTCAACACTCCCTATCATAATGTTCAATTGACGATTACTTTTTATCTTTTAGGTTATTCTATCAGTCAAATCCTATATGGTCCGTTTTCAGATCGTTTTGGTCGTAAGCCAATTATGATTATTGGTTCTGTCATTTTCCTTATTGGTTCTACAATTTGTCTGATGAGCCCTAATATTGTGATTTTGATTTTTGCTCGTTTTTTACAAGGGTTTGGTGCATGTGCTGGGGCTGTTATTTCTAGCGCTGCCGTAAGAGATGCTTTTTTGCAAAAAGATCAAGGTAAAGTGTTTGCCAAGATGAATACTGCCTTTGCAATTGCACCAGGTGCTGGTGCAATCGTTGGAACCTTTGTGCCTTGGCAATTTAACTTTATTGTTTTATTTGTGCTGTCAATTATTTTGCTTATTTTTGTTATCTGGTTATTTCCAGAAACTTTAAAGCAAAAAAATTATGGTGCTACACGACCATACAAATTTGTCATTAATTATTGGAGCTTATATCGTACACGCGGCTATTTTGTCTATTTATGTATTTTAGGTTTAAATATTGGGATGGTTTATAGCTGTTTGGTTGAGGCACCTGGCATTGTAATTAACATTTTGCACTTATCTTTGCCATAAAATGAGTCAAAATGGCATTTTACTTGTTGGCATGTTAATTAGTCTTTGTGGCGCATTATTGCTGTTAATTTTTATGCTATTTGACATAGTACATTTATATAGTTTACTAATTCCCGTTATTATTCTTTTCACTGGTATTGCCTTTGTCATACCGATTGCTACTGCTAAAGCCTTGGCACCTTTTACCATAACTGCAGGTTCAGCATCCGCAATGATGGGTTTTTTTCAAATGGGAACTGCTTCATTAATCACTGCAATTATAACGATATTGCCATTAAGTGATACGCTCTCAATGCCAATCAGTTTTACCATATTATCAGTTTTGAGTATTATTATTCTTATTGCTTATACTCATCGCAAATTCCCTCGCCATCAAACCCAATAAAATGCTTCGCAATTGGAATAGCACATGCTAAATAATAGCATTATACTTTTAACCACTTCAACTTTAAGGGTGTGACAAAAAATTATTCAAATCGAATTATATTTAATTTTTTATAAAAAAGAGGTGGAAAAATAGGATGATTGAAATTCAAAATCTAAAAAAAGAATACCTAACCAAGCATGCTCGTCATGTTGCCCTTAAAGGAATCAATCTTAAAATCCAAGATGGTCAAGTATTTGGCATTATTGGTAAAAGCGGCGCTGGTAAAAGTACACTTATTCGATGTATTAATTTGCTCGAAGCTCCAAGCGAAGGTCATATTTTGATTAATGGTGAAGATATTACCAAGCTTTCAAATGAGAAGCTAAGAAAAGCACGTCAAAAAATTGGTATGATCTTTCAACATTTTAACTTATTGTCTTCACGGACGGTTTATGACAATATTTCTTTTCCACTTGAATTGCAACATGTTAGCAAGGACAAAATTCACACCAAAGTAAATGAATTATTAACACTAGTTGGTTTAGATCAAAAAGCACGTAGTTATCCAGATGAGTTAAGTGGTGGTCAAAAACAACGTGTTGCTATTGCACGCGCTTTAGCGTCAGAACCAGTTGCGCTTTTATGTGATGAGGCGACTTCAGCGCTTGATCCTGAAACAACAGATCAAATTCTAACGCTGCTCAAAAGGCTAAATAAAGAGCTTAACCTTACTATCATTTTAATCACGCATGAAATGGACGTTATCCGTAAAATTTGTGATCAGGTAGCAATTATTGATGAAGGTGAAATTCAAGAAACTGGAACCGTTACAGAGCTTTTTTTAAGCCCCAAAACCGCTATTGCCAAAAGCTTTACTGAAAATAGCATGCACTTGAAATTACCTGAAGAAATTCAAAGCAAACTTTACAATGACCCTTATCAGGCTGAACACTTATCTCCTGTTATCAAAATGACTTTTCTAGGAGACAGTATTACTACACCTGTGATTGCTGAGCTAAATAGCAAATTTAAAGTCTCTTGTAACATTATTCAGGCCAACATCGAACGTATTCAAGCTCAATCAGTTGGGATCACTATTTGCCATATGTTAGGTGAGAAAGATAACTGGGAAAAGGCATTAGGCTTTTTGCATCAACAACAAATCAAAATCGAGGTAATCGGTTATGCTACAATCAATGCTTTCTAGTTTGGCACTTGCAACTTGGCAAACCATTTATATGGTATTTATTGCCACTGCTATTGCAATAATTGGCGGTTTAATATTGGGTGTGCTTCTGTATTTATCACACAACAAACAAAACTTAAGCATCCGTTTGTTTAACCAAGTGATTGGTTTTATTGTGAATATCACGCGTTCCATCCCATATATTATTTTATTGATATTGCTTTACCCAATAACAAAAATAATCGTTGGCACGACAATTGGCACAACTGCATCAATTGTGCCTTTAGCCATAGCAGCGCTACCATTTTATGCACGTTTAACCGAGTCAGCCATCTCAGAGGTAGATAAAGGTCTTATCGAAGCAGCCAATGCTATGGGAGCCACTAAACTGCAAATCATTTTTAAAGTTTTATTACCTGAAGCCAAAACGCTATTAGTAGATTCAGCTACCTTAACTACTATTGGTCTTATTGGTTATTCTGCAATGGCTGGGATCGTTGGTGGTGGTGGACTTGGTGACCTTACCTATTTCCAAGGTTATAACAATGGCAATTATTTCTTGTTATATGGTGGTGTCATCTTACTCATTGTTTTAGTGCAATTATGTCAATCTTATGGTAATTACTTAACAAATACGAAAAAACTTACCAGTATGTGGGTACTTGCTGGCATCTTAGTGTTAGCTTCAATTGCACAAATTGGCTATAACGCTTATCAGGACACACAAAATAAAAATATAATTACTGTTGGTTATGCACAATCATCTGAGCAGCAAAAGGTCATGGAAATGGCACAACAAGTAGCCAAAAATGAATATGGTTTAAATGTTAAACTTGTTTCATTTGGCGACTATAATCTTCCTAATCGTGCCTTAAATAATGGTGATATTGATGCTAATGTATTTCAACATATCCCATTTTTAGAAAACCAAATAAAAGAGTTTGGCTATAAGCTGACTGAAATTGGAAAAACCTTTATTTATCCTATGGGCGTCTTTTCAATTAAGATCAACTCACTGAAAGAAGTCCCTATGGGGGCTAAAGTAGCCATCCCAAATGATCCAACTAACAGAGGTCGTGCTTTAATGATACTTGCTGATGCAGGACTCATACAACTTAAACCTGGAGCAAGTTGGAAAGCAACGCTAAGCGATATCACTGATAATCCTTATAAACTGCAAATTATTCCATTACAAGCCGACCAAATACCAAATAACTTAAGTAGTGTAACCCTTGCAGTGATTAACAATGATTTTTTACCCAAAGCAAATTTAACGCTAAAACAAGCCCTTTTTGTTGAGTCTAAAGATTCGCCTTTTGCTAATATTATTGTCATTCGTGACAATAATAAAAATAATCCTCTATTAAGGAAATTTATCCAAGCCTACCAATCTCCCCAGGTCAAAAAATTAGCTGAAAAACTTTATCCAGATGATGCTGCGATTCCTGCTTGGTAAACGTCATCAGTTCAACATTTTCATTGCTTTATTCAGTCCTTTTATCAAGGCATCTACATCTTCTTGAGTATTATAAATACCAAATGAAGCACGCACCGTAGAAGGCACATTAAAGCGTTGTAATAACGGCTGTGCGCAATGATGTCCTGTGCGTACACATATCCCAGACAAATCTAACAAAGTCCCTAAATCATTAGCGTGAAAGCCATCAATGACAAATGTAATGACAGCTGCCTTGTGTTCACTTTCACCTAAAATTCGCAAACCTGGAATGGTTTTTAAAGATTTTGTTGCATATTGTAATAATGCTTGTTCATGTGCAGAAATATTATCCATTCCAACGCCTTGCACATATTCTATTGCTTTTGACAAACCAATCACACCAATAATATCAGGTGTCCCTGCTTCAAACTTATAGGGAGGATCAGCAAAAGTCGTTTGCTGCATCGTAACAAGTTTAATCATATCTCCCCCACCTTGATAAGGTGACATAAGCCAATGCCATTTTTCTTTAGCATAGAGTACTCCTACCCCTGTTGTACCATAAAGCTTATGAGATGAGAAAGCGAAAAAGTCACAATCTAAATCACGTACATCGACTTTTTGATGAACAATCGATTGTGCACCATCAACCATAATAGCAATATCAGGATAGTTTTGACGAATTTGTTGAATAATCTCTTTAATTGGATTTATCGTACCGAGCACATTTGAACAATGTGTTAAAGAAATAAGTTTGGTTTTAGCTTTTAAAAGTGAAGGTAAAGCCGACAAATCAAGCTCGCCTTTATCTGTCACAGGAATATATTTAATCACTAACGGCTTGTGTTTACTCATTAATTGCCAGGGTACGATATTGGCATGGTGCTCCATTTCGGTGATGAGAATTTCGTCACCAACTTCAAAATAATCATCTAATAGTGAGCTTGCCACCAGGTTAATCGACTCGGTTGTGCCTTTTGTAAAAATAATCTCCTCAAGCTTTTCTGCATTGAGAAAGTTCTGTACGACCTTGCGCGTACCTTCATATTTTTCAGTGGCTTGATCACTAAGATAATACACACCACGATGAACATTCGCATAGTCATTGGTATAACTTTCTTTAACGGCATCAATCACTACATTTGGTTTTTGCGCTGATGCGCCTGTATCTAAAAAAACAACTGGCTTGCCATGAACCATTTGTTTTAAAAAGGGGAAATCGCGACGAATGTTTTGAATGTCTAACATAAAAATTCACATCATTCTTAAGTCTTATCTATTAAGATATTGTAATCAAAAAAAATGTTGCTCTAAACAATTATTTTTAATTAACTTATTTCAACATTACTTACCCCGTTTATATCTTAATACATGCAGCTTTTCTGTCGTTGGTGACTTCATGAAGTTTAGGCTTCTCTTTAACACAAATCTCATCTGCTAATGGGCAACGTGTACGAAACACACATCCTGATGGTGGATTAATAGGCGAAGGCAAGTCACCTTCCAAAATTTGAATTTGTTTATTTCGTTCTAACGCTGGATCTGGTAAGGGTACAGCTGACAATAATGCTTTCGTATAAGGATGTTGAGGAGAATCACATAAAGACTTAGATTCACCAACTTCCATTACATTACCTAAATACATCACCATAATTCGATCGGAAATATGCTTTACCACACTTAAGTTGTGGGCAATGAATAAAATTGTCAACCCAAGCGTTTGTTGTAACTCTTTTAATAGGTTTACCACTTGTGCTTGAATTGAAACATCTAAAGCACTTACAGGCTCATCACAAACCAAGATAGAAGGCTTTAAAATCAAGGCACGAGCAATACCCACACGCTGGCATTGACCACCTGAAAACTGATGAGAATAACGGTTAATATGTTTGGGAGACAAACCTACCATCCGCATCATCTGCTCAACACGTTCACGCCTTTGTGATACTGACAAATGTGGTTCATGCACTTTTAGGGGTTCCGCAATAATATTACCAATAGTAATACGCGGATTAAGTGAAGCAAAAGGGTCTTGGAAGATCATTTGAATTTCTTTACGTACGGGTTGCCAAGATTTTTTACTTTTTAATGCAGTTAAGTCTTTGCCTGCCCACACGACTTTACCTTCTGTAGCCCCCACTAAACCTACAACAGCACGAATTAAGGTTGATTTACCACAACCAGACTCACCAACAATACCCAATGTTTCACCTTTTTTAACCTCAAATGATACACCATCAACTGCTTTAACAAATCTTGTCTGTTGCCAAGGCCAAGTTTTTTTAAGTGGAAAATATACTTTTAAATTTTCAATCGTCAATAATGCTTCTGCAGTGCTCATCTATACTGTCTCCAATCGTTGTTGTGTATAAAAACATGCAACTAAATGTGTATTTTCCTTGTCTAAATTTTTCAAAGTAGGTTTTTGCATCGCACACGTTGTCAATGTAAATGCACATCTTGGTGCAAACGCACAGCCCCGTGGTAAATTAGATAAATCAGGTGGTTCCCCGGGAATGGCTTGTAAACGTGTACTTGGGATATCAACGCGAGGCGTTGCAGCCATTAAGCCTTTAGTATAAGGATGATGACTATATATAAATAAATCATCTACAGCTGACGACTCAACAGCTGAACCACCATACATCACCATCACCCGATCACAAGCACCTGCAACTACACCAATATCATGAGTAATCAAAATCGTTGCCATTTTAAATTCATTTTGCAATTCTTTTAATAGCTTTAAAATTTGTGCTTGAACAGTTACATCTAACGCAGTTGTTGGCTCATCTGCGATTAACAGTTTAGGTCGACACATTAAAGCCATTGCAATCATCACACGTTGTCGCATCCCACCTGAAAATTCATGTGGGTATAACTTAATACGATTCTTGGCATCTGGAATATGTACTGCATCTAACATTTCAATCGCCTTTCTTCTAGCTTCCGCTTTCGAGCAATTGCGATGGGTAATCAGGGTTTCACTTAATTGATTTTCAACTGTAAGATAAGGGTTTAACGAGGTCATTGGATCTTGGAAAATCATGGATATTTTATCCCCACGAACCTTATTTAATGCCGCTATTGGCATTCCAATTAGCTCTTCTTTATCAAACTTAACCGACCCTGAAATCACTGCATTTGAAGCTGATAACCCCATTAATGCCAAAACGGTTTGGCTTTTACCTGAACCTGATTCTCCTACGATTCCTAAAGTTTCGCCTTGGTTTAAGCTAAAGCTAATTTTGTTAACTGCACTAACGAGTCCATCGTTGGTTTTAAATTTTACTTCTAAATCTTTTGCGACTAATAGTGACATATTTCTTTCCTCCTAACGATGTTCACGTGGATCAAGTGCATCTCTTAAACCATTACCGACAAAATTAAAACATAACAAGGTCGTAGTTAAGAAAATTGAAGGAATAATAAGTAGCCACCAATAATTGAAAGCAATGACCTGTACACCATCACTGATAAGTCCACCCCAATCTGTCATTGGTGGTTGGACGCCTAACCCCAAAAAACTTAAAAATGCGGCTACCATAATCACAACAGGTACAGTTAATGTAATATACACAGCAATAATACCAATTAGATTTCTAACAATATGACGGGTAATGATAGTGTGCTCTTTTACGCCACACACATAAGCTGCTTCAATAAATTCTTTGCTCTTTAAACTTAAGGTTTGTCCACGCACAACACGTGCCATATCCAACCAACTTACCGCACCAATGGCAATAAACACCAACACAAAATTGCGCCCCAAAAGTGTGACCAATAAGATTGCAAAGAACATAAATGGTAAGCCATAAAGCACATCGACAATACGCATTAAAATATTATCAATTTTATTTCCAAAAAATCCCGCTGTAGCGCCTATTAATGTACCAATAATCACACTAACGAGGGTTGCCACCAAACCAATTTGCAAGGTCACACGTCCGCCAACCATTACTCTGGTAAATACATCACGTCCCAAACTATCCGTACCAAACCAATGCTTAGAACTTGGTGCTTGATAAACCTCTGTTAGGTTTTGATGAGCATAGGTATAAGGTGAAAACCAAGGTAATACAATCACTGCTAACACGATTAATCCTAATATCATAAGACTAATCATCGCTATTTTATTCTTTCTAAAACGCTCCCAAGCGTCATAATAAAGGCTCCTACCCTTAAACGATTGCTCATGTGAAGTATTAGCGACCTCTTCTAAGAAATTTGCATTTTTCTTTTTTTGTTCAACTGTGAAACTTTTTGCCATGATCGCTTCTCCCTAATAACGAATTTTTGGATCTAAAAAGGCATATATAATATCAACAATTAAGTTAAATAAAATCACCAATAAGCTATAAATAATCGTTAAGGTCAAGACAAGATTATAATCACGGTTTATTGCACCTTGTACCACTTGAACGCCAATACCAGGAATTGTGAAAACAGTTTCCACAACAACCGAACCTGTTAAGATCCCTGCAGCAGCTGGTCCTAAAAAAGATACCACGGGCATAAGTGAAGGCTTAAGCGCATGCCTCCAGACAATTCGTGGCATGGATAAACCCTTAGCTTTAGCAGTACGAATAAATGGAGAGCTCATGATTTCAATCAAGCTACTTCTTGTAATTTGGGTAATAATCGCAATATAAGGGATCGCCAATACGATCACAGGTAGAACCATATCGCTCCACGACCCCCAGCCTCCTGCCGGAAACAAACCTAGAATAACAGCAAATATAAGTACCGCTAAAGGCGCTGTTACTACGATAGGTGTTGAGATAAACGACATTGCAACCACACCGATAATGTGGTCTATAAAGTTAAATTTAGTATTACGTGTAAGCGCTGAGAAAGCACCAAAAATCACACCCAAAATACTTGCCAAAATAATACTAAACATACCCAACTGTACTGACACCCAAAAACCACCTTGAGCACCTGCTGGAAAAACAAGCTGATTAATTGATTGGCCTTGATACTTATAGGAATACCCCAAATTACCATGAATCAAATCATTTAAATAATATAAAAACTGTTTCCAAAGCGGTAAATCTAAACGATATTGATGATGAAGTTGTTTTAACACTTCTGGAGGCAGTGCACGCTCTGTTGCAAACGGATCTCCAGGGGTCATATGCACCATTAAAAAGCTAATTAATACCACCACAAATAAGGTGGGAATGGCGCCACCTAAACGTCTCACTATATAACCAAACATTTAATTTTCCCTCTTTCATCTTATTTTATGTGCGCATAAACTGCTTACCAGTATGGTAAACTATTTTAGTTTTACATCGTATTTTCGCTTACAAAAAAACAAATTAAAAATATCATATTTTTATATTACTTATGATTGATATTTAAATGAAAACCACTTGTCATAAACATGATCAAGGTGATTCGTTTGCATATTGTAATTTTGAACGTATGGTTTGACCAAGTGAATAACTGGGTGGACAAAAAGTGGCGCAACTGGATAATCATTCTGTACGATATTTAAGGCTTTTGTATAATAAGAAACTACATCATCTACTATTAATTGCTTTCGCCCTTCCAATATCAAATTATCATATTCAGGATTGCAATATGCTACATTATTTTGTGGATTATTACACGTCCACATTGAGGCGAAATTATCAATGGTATTAAAATCAGCCGCCCAGCCATCACGTGCAACACCATCATAATTATGAGTTTGACGAATTTTTAAAAATACTTTAAATTCCGAATTTACCAAGTTGACTTTCACACCTAAATTTTGTGTCCACATCTGCGCAATCGCTTCCATAACTTTCTTATTTTTTTCATCTGTGTTGTATTCAATTGATATACGAAGTGGGTTAATTTTTGAGTAGCCTGCCTTTGTGTATAGTTGTTTAGCCAATTCTAAGCGTTTTTCTTGACCCCAATCACTCCATGTATATTTGATATCTTTATAACGCCCCTCATCTATATCAGCAGGGAAAAAGCTGTAAGCTGCAATACTACCATCTCGTATTACTTGCTTAACCAATGCTTCGCGATCAATAGCAAGAGATAATGCTTCACGTAAATCCTTATTATCCTTAAACGGTGGTCTGGTTAAATTAAAATCAAGATATTCTAATGCTAACCAAGAAGTTGCTTTCAACTGATCACCATATTTTTTTTCTAGTGTATCTAAATTAACAGACGGGACATACATCAAATAATCTACTTGCCCAGAAGCATAAGCATTTAACGCTGACATACGCTCAACGATTGGTAGAAATTTAACGTTTTGAATATGAACATTTTTTGCATCCCAATAATAAGAATTTTTGGTGACTAAAACATATCCATTAGGTACCCACTCTTTTAGCTTATACGCACCATTGCTAATGAGTTTACCCGCTTGGAAAAAGCTCTGCCCATATTGGTCAACACCTTCCTTATAAACTGGATAACTAATAGGGTCGGCTACAATGCTAAGAAAATAATAAACTGGATAATCTAACTGTATTTGTATAGTATGTGCATCTAATGCTTTAACACCGAGACTTGAAACAGGCTTCTTGCCATCCATAATCGCTTGCGCATTTTGAATTGGTGCAAGTTTATACGCCATCTCAGATGCCATGTTAGGATCTACTGCTCGCTTAAATGCATAAACAAAATCCTCAGCCGTAATTGACTCCCCATTAGACCATTTAGCATCATCACGTAAATAAAAAGTGTAAGTCATACCATCTTTAGAAACTTCATAAGACTTCGCCACTCCAGGCACAGGGTTATTCGCTTGATCCTCAGACATCAAACCTTCACCAACGTCATACAAAATTGAAGCTGCTGCATTCGTTTGTACATGTATAGGATCTAATGATTCAGGTTCAAAAGCATTTCCACGCACCAATGTGTCTTTGTCTTTTAATGCAAATTCTGAATGACTTGTACTACTGTTATCATTACCACAACTAACCAGTAATGCACTAGATAGAATAAATGTCATTAACTTAATATGTTTCATATTTCTCTCCCCAAGAATTTTTCTTTATGTCACACTATATCACACTAAGTTAAAATTTTTTAATCTAGTTTTCACGGAAAAATAAGGAAAAAGTGTAAAATTCTTACTAGCTAAGATTCAAATGGTTTTTAAATACGAATATTTCGAAAGCTACAAAAACTAATAAGCAGTATTAAAAGCATAATAGTTGCAAACCCCATTGACCAAAACATATGCAGTGAAATGAAATATCCACCTAAAAATCCTGATACACCCCAGCCAAATCCTTTTGCTAAGGTATATAATACCCCAGAAATAAAGCCTTGATATGCAGAAGGTACCGCATTTGAAAATCCAACAACTAATAGTGAAAAAACTACCATATCACCAAATGCAACCATAAAGCTTACTGCGTAAATCCAAAACTTACTCAATTGCGGATAAAAAGTAATAAGCATAGCACCAAAGCTTCCTATAAGCATAGCGATCACAGCAATAATAAATAACATGTTATGATTTAAGAATCTTTGCAAAATAGGTAATAATACCAACGCTGATACCATTAATGATAAGCCAATAAAACTCACTAAATAACCAATATCACTGATTGAAAAACCTAAGCTTAATTTTGCTAATGGTTGAATAAATTGAAAATACATTCCCCAGGCAAGCTGATCTAGCAATAACAACCAAACCAAAACACCAACCTTTTTTTGTTTTAATAAATGCAACAAATCACATAAGACATTCTTTTGGTGTGTTACCCTTTGCTGCTGATAGTAATGCTCAGGATAATAACCAATTGCAACGATAAAAAACATCACTATTGCTAATAGGACCACAACGTAATATGGCGCCATATAGTTTGCATAATTAATCATCAATAAACTACCAACAGTGGGACCAATAACAAATGCTAATCCTGTAAAAAACTGCAAAAGACCAATCCAAATTAACTTTCTTTGACTTTGATATGCAGCACTAGAGACACTGGCAATCACCACAGGAAACATGCCATACAATGCGTGCCCCAAGATTGCCCCCGCCACAAATAAAGTGATCAGTTGCCAATGTTCTGCCAATATTGCAGTGATTGCCGTTATAATAAGTGCCACAGTTGAGATGGTCGCAATAGGTTTTCTACCCACATGATCTGAAATAACGCCCCACACAATATTTGCAACTAACCCTGCGATCTGTCCTCCTAGTAAAAAAATACCATAAATAATTGAGGCGTTATACTGATTAGCAAATGAACTACTAAAAGGAGATTTTGCGTCAAAGAATAATTGTACATAGCTAGGATTAATCAAAGCAAACATAAATTCTGTTGAGAAGATCAATAGGTAAGCCTGTAAAAAGAAGCGATATGAAACATTGGCAGATACCTGTCGCATAGGATCAAGTTCCTTAAAAATCGAGTATTATTCCAGGCTTGATATTAGACAAGACTACCATTGCAAAGTCAATTTAATTTTTAAAATTATGGCTTTTCAACTTCGGGTCTAGTCGGAATACGTCAGTAAACCTGTCATGGTTTTTTTAAAATAGCTCTCTATCCCTTATGTCATCTATCTTTGCGGGGATGCTGTTTAAATCTAGCACAAGCTCCCCATATTGTTTTAGATGATCAGTCATCGTGGCTTGTAACAAAATCCTGAGGGACGTTAATGATTAGGAAGAGCTGTGGGTTCGGTTTGTAGCGATTTTTTCAGTGTAAATATAAACAATAAGAATGTGGTTATGCTCAATAATGCATATGTAATAAACAAAGATACTAAATTGCTTTTATCGACCATAGATACTGGAATGCCCAATATAAAGACGATCAACATTCTAATAAAAGATAGCATTGATGATGATATTCCTGTTAAATTGAGCTTGTTGGTAACACACTTTTTATTCGCTATAGGCATTATTACACCGCTTCCAAAAATACAAACAAAACCACCAAAAGTTACTGAGAAAATACTTACAAAGTTGATAGAATGAAATAGCAGATAAATCATCGTTCCAACAAAAGTGGCACTTATACCAATAATTAATATTAAATTATCACTTATATGCTTTGTTATAATTCCGCAAGAATAAGTCCCTAAAAAGAATGCTATTGCGATGAATATATACATAAAACCATTTTCAGAAACATTTAAATTTAGTACGCCTTGAAATAAGAAAGGAGTAATCATAAGATATGCCATACCATAAAAAAAAGCTAAAGATGAGATTAATGCATAACTCATAAATTGTTTATCAACGAATAAAGAAATAAAATTTTTCGTCAAAAATTTATAACTCTTAGGTTTAACTCTACCTTTCTGCATATCATTAATAATTAAAAATTTAACACATATATATGATAGAACTGAACAAACTATTAAAAAAAATAAAACTGGATTGCCAACCTAAATAACTGTGTAAGTACCCACCTAATATTGGAGCAATAGCTAAAGCAGTGGTTGCAGCCATAGATAAATATGACAAGATTTTAGTTAATTTGTAATCTTGAAAATAATCAGCAGCTAATGCTCTAGTAATAACTGGTACAAAGCCTATTCCTATACCCACAACAAGTCTACTTGTCCAAAACAGAATCCCATTATACGCAACTAGAGTTACTACATTTCCGATTAAGCAAAGAAAAAGTCCAAACATTAGTATTATTTTTTTTCCATATTTTTCGGCGAAAAACCCATAAAATGGTGCAGATATTCCGCAGCCAAGTAAGCAGGCAGTGATAGAACCAGTAATCATAGATTGATTAGATGATAAATCTTTAACTATTTCAGGTAGTGATGGAATATAAATGTCACGTGAAAAAAGACTTAATAAAGTAATTATTAAAAATACGCAAAGCATTCTGGTATAAGTCATTTTCTAGATAGACCTCATGCTTTTTCTTCAGACATAATATTATCCCATTCATATTCCCATAAATAATCACCAAATTCAGCTTTATAGAATTTACGCTTCGTAAACCCTCCTCGTTTCATTAATAACTCCCTGTGTCATAAAGTTGTATTATAACTTTAACAAACTGTCAACTAGTATTTTTTGATTTTGTTACGTTCAATTTTTGCAGAGTCCTTTCAAGGTTTGCTGATAAAGCAAAGACCTTAGCTTCCCAAAACTGGGAATAAAAGTATTAAACCGCTTGCTGCCATTTGAATGGCAATAGCTGCCAATATTAATCCCATTATCCTTGATATAACCGCCATTGTTTCATCTCCTATATGGCTTGCAAATTTAGGTGTAAATTTCAAAAGCAGCCAAAAAAATACAGAAATAATCAAGCATATGACACTCGCATAGATAAATTGTGTAATCGTAAACTCATTAGCGTGGCTAATAATCACGACCATCGATCCTGGTCCTGCAATGACAGGTGTTGCCATTGGTACCACTGCAATAGACGGATATTTTAGTTGTTTTGTTTTCTCTTTATCATGCGTATGACTATGACCTTTAATCATCGACAAAGCGATTCTCAAAATAATCAAGCTTCCTGCAAACTCAAAGGCACCTATACTGATCCCAAAAAAATTTAATATTGGCCAGCCAATCCATAATGCAATCATTAATATGCTAAATATAGCAATAGCACAAGTTTTAGCGGTTTTATTGCATTCTTCTGTATTTCTATTTTCAATTAATGCACTATAAATCGCCAAGTTACCAATTGGATTCATAATAACAATAAGGGCAACCGCAAAGCTTAATAACATCTATTTTCTCCTATTTGGGAATCTAAGAAAAATTTGCAATATGCTGATTGAGGTGTTATTTTTTTGTTGATTTATTTGTGAAACATTTAAAAGAAAAAGCACCTCACCTTACTCAGTGATAACTAAAGACTCATTAAAAGCAAAAAAGCCCTCAAGTACAATTTGGTGTAAAATATCTTCACATTCTTCATTGTAATAATGAGCGAGTTTATCAAGTGCTTGTTGATAGTATTCTACAGATCGCGCAAGGTTGTTAATTTCAAATTTTTCCATAAGGTCAAGGTAAACTTGCAAACGAATAAGTGCCTCGTCTGCTGACGCCGTTGTAAAGAACACAGGAGCACCTTCATCCTCTACTTCACCCGCTATAATTGACACTGCATATAAGCTTGATTTATCACTTTGATTAATAATTTGAAAATCAACAGTTAAATTCCAATCCAAAAGATCACCAAGCTGATCTGCCATATCATCAATCGCACGCATTTTCTCGCGTATACTTTGATTTAAGTTATAATAACTTTCTATATTTTCAGATACTTCAAACATATTTTTCCTTTCTATTCATCGAATCTTTTAACATGGTTGTGACACCCCAAAGTATACAGTGCCTTCCAGCTAGAACTCCTCTAAGCATGATTTCGCTGCAACATTTTTATAGATTATATTCACGCTTTCAATAAATGTCTCTAATTCATTATCAACAATATTAATGTGCCCCATTTTACGCCCAGCTCTTAGTTCCTTGCCATAGCTTTTAACATAAACGTTTTCTGGTAATTGGCACTTAGGTACATTCTCTCCAATAAGGTTAATCATCATAATGTGTCGCGCATTCACTTTGACTTGGACAATCTCTTCTTTAGTAATTGCCAACATGTGATTTCTAAATTGACTGATGTTCGCACCATCTATAGACCAATGCCCTGAGTTATGTACACGTGGAGCAATTTCATTGGCATATAATGTATTACCTTTAACAAAAAATTCCATCGCAAAAGTCCCGACATAATTAAAATGGCGAATAAATCTTTTAACAACTTCTTGAGCAACCATACTTAATTCACTTGCATCAGTTAAAACATGTGTTTCACGTAAGATTCCTTCTCTATGCTCATTGCGCACTAAAGGATAAAACACGATATTGCTAAATTGATCACAACTTGCAACTTGTGACACCTCAAAGTCAAAATTAACAAAACTCTCTGCAATTAGGTCATATTGCCCTAAAGCATCCCATGCTTGTTGTAAATCAGCAGCCGCTTTAATGACAAACTGCCCTTTTCCATCGTAACCAAAACGACGTTTCTTTAATACAAAAGGAAAGCCCAACAGATCCTTTGCTAGCAACAAATCTTCTTTTGAGTTTACTTCGATAAAATTGTTCGTTTCAATCTCTAATTCGGTAAATAGCTTCTTCTCTGCTAAACGATCTTGTGCTACCTTTAAGGCTCCAATTGCAGGATAAACTTGCGTTTCCTGTGCTACGGCTTTCAGTAATTCAACCGAAATATTTTCAATTTCATAGGTCACCACGTCATAGCTTTTAAGCTTATTTTGCCACATTACAATTTCATGAGCATTACTGTGCCCATTTTGATTAATTTCAGGTAAAGGGTATGCATCAATTTTAAAAGCTAAATCCTTCACACTTTCAATCAGCATTTGCGCTAACTGACCATTTCCAACTATCGCTATTTTCATTATTTTTCCGCTTTTTTATTCTTATGCTTTTGTTTGCATTTTATTTGCAATCACTTAATTAAATAGTATATGTCGCAAGGTAAAACTTTCTTATGTTACTAAAGTATTTGATCTCTTTTACTCATAACTTACTCACAAATCAACCGAAAATAAAATGTCTTTTAGCTTATCCTCTTCCATGACCAATACGTTTAGCGCTTGTGCCTTAGCAAGCTTTGAGCCTGCTTTTTCACCTGCAATCACAATATCGGTTTTTGCTGAAACATTACCAATACATTTAGCTCCTAAGCTCTCTAATTTCAGCTTTAGCTGATCACGAGAAAAATTACTAAAACTTCCAGTAATAACCACAGTTTTACCATAAAAAGGATTATCTTTTATTGCTTCTAGATTATTGCTTATAAGTTTTTCAGGATTGATAATGACTATGCCGTTAGCTAACAACGCATCAATCATCTTCTGGTTATAATCATCATACCAAAACTGAACCACACTCTTAGCCATGACCTCACCGACATCATGAATACTTTTAAATTCCTCAAGATCAGCTTTTTTAATTTCCTCCAATGATCCGAAGTGATTCGCAAGCGCCTTAGCACTTACCTCACCAATATCTTTAATGCCAAGTGCATAAATAAAACGGTGGAGTTGAACTGTTTTACTTTTTTCTATTGCCTCAAGCAGGTTTAATGAAGACTTACGCCCCATTCGCTGTAATTGCATCAACGCTGGTAGAGTTAGCTGATATAAATCACTTGGTAAACTAATTAAACATTTATCAACCAATTGATCAACGATTTTATCTCCCAGTCCATCGATATCCATGGCTTTACGAGAAGCAAAATGTTTAATTCGCTCTTTTCGCTGTGCTTGACAGTGCCAGCCACCTGTGCAACGAGCAATTGCCTGATCTTCGATCGTTTCTATTTTAGAGTAACAGACAGGACAATTTTTTGGCATCACAATTGCTATTAACGCATTTTGGCGATACTCTGGCAATGATCTTACTACTTCGGGGATGACATCACCTGCACGGCGTACAATAACCCTATCATGAATATGAATATCTTTACGTTTGATTTCACCCATATTATGTAGAGTTGCATTAGAAACAATTACCCCACCAACAGCAACAGGCTTTAACCTTGCTACAGGGGTAATTGCACCTGTTCTACCTACTTGAAAATCCACTGTTATAATTTCAGATTCCACTTCTTGGGCTGGGAATTTATGCGCTAACGCCCAGCGTGGTGCTTTAGCAATAAAACCTACTTTATTTTGTAAACTCAAAAGGTTCAGCTTATATACTAAACCATCAATATCATATGGTAAATCTGCGCGCTTATGACTCATATAAGCATAATAATCCATAAGTCCTTTTTCACCTGTGACAACTTTCACTTCATTTGTTAATTGAAACCCCCAATCCTTTAACTGTTGCATGAGCTCCAATTGCGTCTTAGGTAATTCAAAATCTAAGTATATGCCAATGCCATAAGCATACATTTTAAGCTTACGCTTAGCTGCAATACGAGAATCTAGCTGTCGAATACTACCTGATGCGGCATTTCTAGGATTAGCAAAAAGTTTGTCGCCTTTTTTTTGTGCCACTTCATTCAAAGCAAGAAAATCTGCTTTATTGATAATAATTTCCCCCCTTACTTCTAACTCAAGTGGAAGATCCTCACCATGCAGCTGCAAAGGAACATTACGAATTGTTTTGACATTTTCAGTGATTTTTTCACCTTCCACACCATCACCACGTGTTACGGCATAGTCTAGTAAGCCATTTTTATAAAAAATACTGATTGCTAAGCCATCAAGCTTTGGTTCACACTCAAAATCAAGATGAGTTTCATTTGTTAATTCACTTAAACGCTTATAAAAGCTCTTAACATCCTGTTCATCAAAACCATTTGATAATGATAACATTGGTACTTTATGCGCAATCACTTCAAAGTAGGGCAAGGGTTTACTCCCTACTCGTTGTGTTGGTGAGTATGAAATATCAAGCTCTTTTTTATGGATATTTTCAAACTCTACCAAAGTTTGATATTTTTTATCATAAACTTCATCACTAACGATAGGATTATCTAATGTGTGATATGCGTAGTCATAATAGTTAATTTCATCGCAAAGTGCTTGATACTGAGCTTGAATATGTTTTTGATTTTTGGTCACTAAATCCATAGAAAGATAGGCTAAAATGGAGTAACAACATCATACTAGAAAGTACATAGAATTGGAAAGTTTTTACCTAAGTTATCAGTCTCTTATTGGCAAACAAAAAAGTCAGGATTGAGCAGGCTTGTGATTGTTGTTTAGACATTTGATAGACTTTGAATATTGAATAATATAACGTCCTATTAAAATCTTAGGACTGTTTAACTTCCATTATTAACTCAATAATTTTGGCAGCTGAGATTCCAACTTCTGCTAGAAGTTCTTTTTTATCGCCATGATTTTGATAGTAATCTGGAAGACCAATATTACGAACTTTTAAGTTCGTCATTAAATCATGTGTCACTAAGTATTCATTAACTGCAGATCCTGCTCCACCCATCACCACATTTTCCTCTAGT
Organism: Candidatus Nebulibacter yamunensis; assembly: GCF_024208055.1. Classification (NCBI taxonomy): domain Bacteria; kingdom Pseudomonadati; phylum Pseudomonadota; class Gammaproteobacteria; order Thiotrichales; family Francisellaceae; genus Candidatus Nebulibacter; species Candidatus Nebulibacter yamunensis. Next base: position 22,486 of record NZ_JAMBMW010000005.1, on the reverse strand, counting down.
GTGAGTAACAAACTATGTTGGCTAGCTAATTGCTCAATCATTTTTTCATCTATAGGTTTAACAAAACGCATATCGATAACTGTTGCATTAACTACTTCAGCTACCTCTAATGCAATAGGCAATAAAGTACCAAAGTTCAAAATTGCAACCACTTGACCTTGTCTTAGTAATTTGGCTTGACCTAATTTAAGGTCAAGCTCTGGTGTAATCCCTTTACCCACAACAGCTCCTCTTGGGTAGCGTACCATTGCTGGTCCTTTATGCTCATAACCTAAGCTTAGCATATGATAACATTCATTTTCATCGCTTGGTGTCATAATAACTGTATTGGGAATACAGCGCATAAAGCTTAAATCAAAACTTCCTGCATGTGTTGCACCATCTGGACCAACTAAACCTGCCCGATCGACAGCATAAAGCACATCCAAATTTTGAATGCTAACATCATGAATAACTTGATCATAAGCACGTTGCAAGAAAGTAGAATATATAGCCACCACTGGCTTAAAGCCCTCACAAGCCAATCCTGCAGCAAAGGTTATCGCATGCTGCTCAGCAATGGCAACGTCATAATAGCGATTAGGATATTCTTTGGAAAAACGCACTAAATCAGAACCTTCACGCATAGCGGGTGTAATACCAACAAGTTGACCACTCTTAGCTGCCATATCACATATCCAATTACCAAAAATATTAGAATATGTGGGCTTTGTAGCAACCTTAGCGGATTGTTCTACTTTTTGCTGTGAATTAAATTTAGGATTAACATGATGAAAAGCAATCGGGTCTTCTTCCGCCTTATCATAGCCTTTGCCTTTTTGGGTTAACACATGTAATAACTTAGGACCTTGATGATGTTTAAGGGTTTTTAAAGCTTCAACCAAACCATCTATATCATGCCCATTTATTGGCCCTACATAATAGAAATTAAGTGCTTCAAATAAATTTGCAGGAACAAACATGCCTTTAGCTTGCGTTTCTATACGCTTTGCAATTTTAAACGCGCCAGGCAATTTCTTGAGTATTCTTTTACCTGTTTCACGAAAATTGTTATAAGCAGAACCTGATAGTAATTTAGTCAAATGTGCAGTTAAGGCCCCCACGTTTTCAGAAATTGACATTTCATTATCGTTCAGTACCACCAATATATCGGCGTGCATACCACCTGCATGATTAAGTGCTTCAAACGCCATTCCTGCAGTGAGCGCCCCATCACCAATGACCGCAACAGATTTATAGTTCACACCTTTTAATTTATTGGCTTCAGCCATACCAAGAGCAGCTCCAATTGAAGTGCTAGAATGCCCAACACCAAAACTATCGTATTGACTTTCTGATCGCTTAGGAAATCCTGATAAACCACCTGACTTTTTAATAGTGATAAGTTCATCCGCACGCCCAGTCAAAATCTTATGGACATAGGTTTGATGTCCCACATCCCAAACCAAGCGGTCATTCGGTGTACCATAGACATAGTGTAATGCAATAGTAAGTTCCAAAGCACCTAAACTGCTGGCAAAATGCCCACCTGATACATCTAAAGTTTCAACAAGGAACATGCGTATTTCAGTTGCCAAAACAGATAACTGGCTAATAGACAATCTACGCACATCATGCGGTGAATTGATTTTTGAAAGGAGTGGATAATTAACACGATTGGTTTTTGACATAGTACCAAGTGGTTCTTTAGTTTGAGAATAGTATCCTTCACTATGCTTATTTTCTCAAGCAAAACAACTAGTTTACTCGAGAAAAACTACTCCCATTCAATCGTTCCAGGTGGCTTTCCTGTTACATCGTAAACCACACGTGAAATGCCTTTGACTTCGTTGACAATACGATTAGAAATATGACCAATAAGTTCATAAGGTAAATGAGCCCAACGTGCAGTCATAAAATCTATAGTTTCAACTGCCCTTAATGCGACAACATAGTCATATTTACGCTGATCACCCATAACTCCCACTGATTTAACGGGTAAAAAAACCGTAAATGCTTGACTGACCTTGTCATACCAACCACTTTTTTCAAGCTCTTGCATATAAATTGCATCGGCTTGACGAAGAATATCAGCATATTCTTTTTTGACCTGCCCCAAAATACGCACACCTAAACCAGGTCCTGGGAATGGATGGCGATACACCATCCGATAAGGCAATCCAAGTTCAATACCAACCTTGCGTACTTCGTCCTTAAATAATTCTCTTAATGGTTCAATCAAAGCTAACTTCATATCTTCAGGTAAACCACCTACATTGTGATGTGATTTAATCACATGTGCTTTACCTGTAGCACTCCCTGCTGATTCAATTACATCAGGGTAAATTGTACCTTGTGCTAACCATTTAGCCCTCTTAAGCTTACTTGACTCTTCATTAAAGATATCGACAAATAAAGTCCCAATCAACTTACGTTTTTGTTCTGGGTCAGAGTTACTATTTAGTTTTTCAAAAAAACGCGATTCGGCATTTACTCGAATGACTTTAACGTGCATATTCTCAGCAAAAGTCTGCATGACCTGATCACCTTCATGCAAACGCAGTAATCCTGTATCGACAAATACACATGTTAATTGATCCCCAATCGCTTTGTGTAAAAGTGCTGCCACTACAGAAGAATCAACGCCTCCTGATAGACCAAGTATTACTTCATCTTCTCCAACTTGTTTGCGAATCTTATTAACCGCATCTTCAATGATGCTTGCTGGATTCCACCGTGCTTCACAACCACATATTTTGAATGCGAAGTTTTCTAATAGCTCTTTGCCATAAGCTGAATGTGTAACCTCAGGATGGTATTGCACTCCAAAGAAAGGTTGACATTTATGTGCCATAGCAGCAATAGGCGCATTTTCTGATGCTGCAATCACTTCAAAGTGCTCACCAAGCTCAACAACCTTATCGCCATGACTCATCCAAACATCTTGTACATCTGGAATGCCATTATATAAAACGCTTGTTGTTTTTAACTCGATCTTAGCATAGCCAAACTCACGCTTATCAGAGGAAGCTACCTTACCACCAAATTGATGCACCATCGTTTGCATCCCATAGCAAATTCCAAGTACAGGTACACCAAGCTCAAACACACATTCAGGTGCGCGAACACACTCTGACTCATTAACAGACTCAGGTCCACCTGAGAGAATAATTCCTTTAGCAGCAAAGCTTTTAATGTGTTCAATAGCCACATCATATGAATAAATTTCGCAATAAACACCAATCTCACGCACACGTCTGGCAATGAGTTGAGTATACTGAGAACCAAAGTCAAGAATTAGTAATTTATGTTGATGTATGTCTTTCATGACTAAAAGATTGCCCTAAGCCTTATTCAAAATTTTCAGGCGATTATATCACGCACGTAAAACTTTTCACCCATTTGCGAAAAATTGCCCACAAAAATACTGATTGCTCAATTAACACTTGCTATGATTAGCACCAGATTAACCTAACTTGTACATAGATTTTGTTATGGATGTTAACCTCACTTTGATTGCTTTGGCTCTATTAATTTTATGTTCTGCGTTTTTTTCTGCTTCTGAAACCGCAATGATGTCGCTTAATAAATATAAGCTACGTCATCTTGTAAAGCGCAAAAATAAGGCAGCAAAACGCAGTTTAAATTTAATTAAACGCCCTGATCGCTTACTTGGTATGATTTTAGTAGGTAATACATTTGCTAATATTATTGCGTCTGCCATACTAACAAGCTATGCTGAGCAGAGCTTTGGTCAAATTGGACTTGTGGTTTCAACCATTAGCTTGACCATTATTATTTTGTTATTTGGTGAGATTATTCCTAAAACCTTGGCAGCCGTATTTCCAGAGCAACTTGCTTTTCCTGCCTCACCTATATTGTGGCTGCTACTTATGCTTTTCTATCCACTGGTATGGTTATTAAATAGCTTTGTTAATATCTTATTTAGACTATGTGGTCTTAAAATTAAACACAAAGAAACCAGTGAACCATTAAGCAGCGATGAAATTCACTCTGTTGTTCATGACTCAAAAAGCAAATTAGGACCCCGAAACAAAAACATGCTGCTTGGTGTGTTGGAGCTCAACCAAATTAAAGTATCCGATGTCATGATTCCACATCACAAAGTTGAATGCATTAACTTAAGCTTAAATATTAACAACATCATCAAACAAATCGTCAATGCTAAGCATTCTATCTTAATCGCATGCTATGATACGATCGAAAATATTGCAGGCATCATTTTAACAAGAGAAGCTTTGAAATTCATCACCAAAGATGACACCCCCACTTATGAAGAAATTTTAAGCTTACTCAATGAACCTTATTACACACCTGACAATATCTCTATTCAAACTCAATTGATTGACTTTCAAAAGAAAGGTATGCGTTTTGCTACTGTTGTTAATGAATATGGTGAAATCGAAGGTATTATAACCGTTGAAGATATCATTGAAGAAATTGTTGGTGAGTTTGCCGATACCTATAACTTAGAAACCCATATCAAAATTGGCTCTGACAATACACATACCACGACAGGAGATACAACCATTCGCGAGATTAACCGCCACTTGCACTTGCATTTGCCTACTCACGGCGCGAAAACAATCTCTGGTTTTATCATCGATGAACTGCGAGAAATTCCCATTGGGAATTGTTGTCTTAAAATAAATGATTATGTTGTTGAAGTAAAAAAAGTAGAAAACAATATGATCAAACTTGTCAAAATTAGGTATATACATCACGAATGATTTTGCAAACTATCTGTTTTTAAATTTTGTGTTTTTTCAATTGCCTGCAAAGTATCAACTATCATATTCAATGAAAAAATTAAGGTGCTTGCATAACGAAATTCCACTTGTATATTAAGGGTTTCTGTAAATGCTGCTAATAACTTGGTTAAGCACTTAAAATCATCACTATAATCATCGAACTTTTGTTGTTTAAAGCTATTGCTTATCTTCTCAAAAAGTACTCTAATTGCCTCATGTAATGCTTTAAACTCATTACTATTAGCAAAGCGTTCTCTTTTTTTGGGATACCGATTGATATACTCATATATCACACAAGTATAACGATAAAGTTGACGTAAATAACGCGTTGTTGCCTTGTACTGCTTTAAATGGATTTTTTCTTTCTCATGTACAATTTCCTTTTGCAAGGTGATCTGTTTTGAAAAGTGTGTAAAAATCTCCACCAGGATGTCTTCATGATCATCACCTACAAATAACTTTTGATGCAATTTATTGATGCACATCATACTCTGTGAAAAAGACTGATATATGCGTCTACTGGCACGTATTGGAAAAAGATAACGATTAACGATAATAGCAATTGTAATACCAATGAACACTTCTGATGCTCGAGAAATTGCAATCTCTAAGCTCGCACGACTACCAAATAAAATAATTGCTATAGTAATAGCACCTAACACACCAGCGTACATATATTTAGTCGATGCCGTTGCAGTAAAGACACCAACAGCAATTAAACACAGCCCCAACATCATCTGCCAAATGGGAAAGCCTGGCATTAATAATAAAATCACAATTGAACATAATGTCGCAACAATAGTACCTAGAAATCGCATTTTTGCCTTCTCAAGCGCACCACCTAAATTAGGTTGACTTGACATTACAACCAATATCGTTACCACAATCCAAGCATACATTTCTGGCACATCTAACCAAAACCCAAGCCAGCACCCTACTAAATAGCCAATTACAGTAGCTATAACCGCTTTAATTGCGTTGATCGAAGAATAAACGTTACTACCTAGAGTCATCTTTATATCTCTTTTAAATTAAATAATTACTACAAACTTTGATGATCACATAAGTTGATCACCCTTATAAAGGAAAACAGTATTTCATAGTAAAACATCCAATAGATGGCTATAAGTATAGCGATAAATATTAGTTGGTTTTAGATGACAAGCAAAATGAGATTGCTATCATAAGGACATTATTATTTACAGGAATTCATATGAACCAAATATCATCTATCCGTTCAGCACTTTACTCGTTGATTATTGTTGCTGCCGCAATTGGTTTGTTTTTATATTCACAAATTAGCAAATACCCAATCGAGTATAACAATATCAGTTTTATTTTTGCTTATATTCTGATGCTAGTTTTTATTAGCATGCCTGTTTTGATATCGGAATCTATATCCGGTTTTTTAAGTAAGAAAAAGCTTTCTGGAAGTTTACACTACATGACAAAATCTAACCGATTACGGTTTGTGAGTCTTCTCTCTTTGCTGCTTGCTGGCTTGATACTTATCATTGTTATTAACAATATGAGTTTACTAACCATAAGCCTAGTCTATACAAGTCACTGGTACATGGACCACTCACCTGAAAAAACGCTTTATATAATCCATCAGTATGCTTTGACAATTAGTGTTGCGTTGAGTGTTTTGATGATCGTTATTTTGTTTATTACTCAAACGGCTAAGCGTTTTTTAAATCTAAGTGCTGCTTTTTCCACTCTTGGTATCGCCTGCTTAATTGGGTTATTTATTATGAATTCAATCACCTTTAAAGCAGGTGTAATCACCACTGATTTCTTCATCCCAAATTTTTCTCTTTTGACCAAACAACAGGTCTGGATAAATGCTTTAACCCTTGCATTATTCTCAGGTCTCATTGGTTTAGGGATCAATACTGTTTTTGGCACCTATCTTACTGCACAATGCTCTATTCGTCGCTTTAGCTGGATATTTATTATTGGCAGTGTTATTGCAGCGATTGTGATTATGCTTATTCAAAACTTTTATGTTAAAAGCACCAAATCTGCTTCTGAGATTTTAGGCTTTGAATATGCCTACACATTGAATTTACTTGCATTTGGTTTATTTTTCTTCTGCTTGTTAACTGCTGCAATTTTACTATGCCAAACTTTTAAAGGACTTGTCACTCAAAATATCAAAAACACAAAATGGTATGTGTATCTACCCTTTTTTATTCTATTACTTGCTGCTGTTATCATCTATCAGCACATCGTAAAAGATGAGTTTAAACAAATAATCCAATCGGAGCTAATAATAAACTTAATCTTTGTAATTACTTATATAGAAATATTAATTTTTGGTTGGATTTTTGATGCCCAAAGACTCAGTTATCAGTTACAAAAAGCAACACAAATTAAACTATCTGCTATTTATAATCTAAGCTTACGTTTGATTGCACCTAGTATTATCCTAAGTGCTTTTATTCAAAAGATTTACAATATCTGGGTTGTAACGAACTGGTTGACCATGCTTGTTATATTTATTTTATCTCTTATTGTCACTACTCTCTTTGGTTCATTTTTACATCGCCACTTCCAGTAATCTACTTGACGCAAACTTATCATCACTTTATGCTCTCGGTTAGCGATATATTTAAGAAAAAAAAGAATGTTAAACCTAAAACAAATTCAACAACTCATTACTTATGATACTGAGCAAAATAACGATGTCATCGTTGAACAACTTGCTTCTGATGTTGTTTTAATTAATCAAATCAGTCAACATATTATTCACAGTGGTGGTAAGCGTTTGCGCCCATTATTACTCATGCTTGTTGCGCGAGCCCTTAACTATCAAGGTCAAGCTCACACCAAAGCCGCAGCCATTATTGAGTTTATTCATACTGCAACGCTTTTACACGATGATGTTGTTGATGAATCTGATATGCGTCGTGGTAAACAAACTGCTAATAATGTTTTTGGTAATGCCGCTTCAGTTCTTACTGGTGACTTTCTTTATTCACGCGCCTTTCAGATGATGGTTGAGTTAAATGAAATATCAATTATGCAAATACTCGCAGATGCCACTAATAAAATCGCAGAAGGCGAAGTTTTACAATTATTGAACTGTCATAACCCTAATGTTACAGAAGATGGGTATATGCAAGTAATCTATTGCAAAACAGCTAAACTTTTTGAAGCAGCATGTGATGTAGCAAGCATTATTGCAAAAGCCAATAGCATCGAAAAACAAGCACTCCACAACTATGGCATGAATTTAGGCAACGCCTTTCAAATTGCAGATGACATCTTAGACTATATCTCTGATGTAGACACCTTGGGTAAAAACATCGGTGATGACCTTACCGAAGGCAAAACCACACTACCTGTAATATATGCACTACGAAATGCCAATAATACAGATGCTAATCTTATTCGTAATGCAATAGAGCAAGGTCACCACCCACAAATGGATAAAATCATTAATATTATTAAACAAAGTGGCGCCATTGAATATGCCATAGGCAAAGCACAAGATGCAGCACAAAAAGCGATTGATGCAATTGAAAATTTAGCCCATTCTTCTTATAAAGAAGCACTTATTGCCTTAGCACATATTGCTGTTGAAAGGACACATTAACATGTCCCAAACCCTACGCCCAAACTTCTGGCAAAAAATTGCTCTTTCTGACATGACAGCTTCTGAATGGGAAGCGCTATGTGACGGTTGTGGGCTTTGTTGTTTACATAAACTGCAAGATGATGAAACCAATGAAATCTATTACACCAAGGTTGCTTGTAAATTATTAGATTGTAAAACATGTCAGTGCAGCAATTATCCAAAACGCAAACAACTTGTACCTAACTGTTTACAGTTAGATGTCTATCACCTACGACATGCTCAACATTGGTTGCCTAATAGTTGCGCTTACAAACGCCTATATCAAGGCAAAAATTTGCCCAGTTGGCATCCACTTATCACTCAAGATAAAAACAGTGTTCACAAGATTGGTATTTCAGCCGCACGTTTTGCTATATCTGAGCTTAAAATCAAAGGCAATTTAGAGGATTATCTTTTAGCAAAACCTTAAGTTTTCAAATACTGATAGATGTTTAGTGCATTTTATTGCCTAATCAAGCTGTCGTGCTGCCTAAAATACTACCAAGCCTTAAATTAGAGTTTAAACAAATAAACCTTTTGAAGATTGGCGTAAAATTCACTAGCATAATTACGTATTTTAAACTACAGGAATTAAGTTATGATGCATACTGCAATTGTTTTCCCAGGTCAGGGTTCACAAAAGATTGGAATGTTAAGCGATTACTATCAGCAATTTGATGAAGTTAGAAAAACGTTTGCTGAAGCAAATGACACACTTCAATTTGATCTGTGGGAAATTATTCAAAATGACGAAGAAAAGCTCAATAAAACTGAATACACTCAACCTGCGATACTTGCTGCAAGTATCGCAATTTGGCGTATTTTATCGATACACAGTAATACTCAAGCCAATGTTTTAGCTGGTCACAGTTTAGGTGAATATTCAGCATTATGTGCAGCTAATGGTATTCAGTTTTCTGATGCTTTGAAGCTTGTTCAACTTCGCGGGCAACTAATGCAATCTGCTGTTACAGACAAGGCTTGTGCAATGAGTGCCATTTTAGGATTGACTAATGAGCAAGTCATAGAATGCTGCAATACCGCAAACGATATGGGTATCGTCGAACCAGCTAACTTTAACTCGCAAGGTCAAGTCGTTATTTCAGGTGAGCTTCAAGCCGTCGAAAAAGCTAATGAAATCGCCAAGAAAATGGGAGCTAAGCGTGCACAAATTTTACCAGTGAGCGTGCCTTCTCACTGCTCTTTAATGAAGGAAGCTGCAAAAAAGTTTGCCATTGCGTTAGATAAAATAAATATTAAAAAACCTGAAATAAAAGTATTACATAATTATGACGTTGTCTCACATACTGATGTTAAAGAAATTAAACATACCTTAATCAAACAGTTGTATTGCCCTGTTAAGTGGACTCAAACTATTGAACAAATGGCTAAAGATGGAATAAATACTGTGATTGAATGTGGTGCCAGTAAAGTATTAACTGGCTTAAATAAGCGCATTATTAAAGAGCTTAACTATTATGACACTTCAACAGTTGATACATTTGAAAAACTCATTGAACAAGTAAAAGCATAAAACTAAATACAAGGATAAATTATGGATTTTAAAAACAAAATCGTGTTCGTTACTGGTGCTAGCCGTGGAATTGGCGCTGCGATTGCTAAAAATTTCGCCGAACAAGGTGCTATAGTCATAGGCACTGCCACATCAGAAACTGGAGCACAACAAATCACTGAAAGCTTGCAACAACATGGTAAATGTCATGGCTTAAAGCTAAATGTTACGAATACCGCTGAAATTGAAGTTGCTTTTAACTGGATGAAAGATAACACAGGTCATCCTGATATTATTATTAATAATGCTGGTATCACAAAGGATAATCTCACGATGCGCTTGTCTGAAGAAGACTGGTTAGATGTCATTCGCACCAACTTGGATTCAGTATTTAATATTTCAAAAGCAGGAATTCGTCATATGATAAAAAAACGCTGGGGTCGTATTATTACGATTGGCTCTGTTGTTGGTACTTCTGGCAATCCAGGACAAGCTAACTATTGTGCAAGTAAAGCTGGCGTTATTGGTTTTTCTAAATCATTAGCTCAAGAAATTGCCTCTCGCAATATTACAGTTAATGTTGTTGCACCTGGTTTTATCCAAACCGATATGACTGATAAGCTTACCAACGAGCAAAAAGCCACCATCATTAAGCAAATCCCTGCCCAAATTTTAGGTCAACCTAAAGATATTTCAGCAACTGTTTTATTCTTGGCATCAGAAGGTGCACGTTATATCACAGGTCAAACTATTCATGTCAATGGTGGCATGTACATGGCTTAGTTTATATTGATTAAAAAAACATAGAGTAGAACCTATTATTTAATTTCTATTCTAGTTATATGTAGTTATACTAACCAACAATATAAGTTTTTTTACTCAATATCGTTACAAGTGCATGGTCAAATGGAAATTAAGCAAGCAGCAATTACGAAATATTCAAAACAACAAAGCAAATCAACTTTCTGAAGATTTATCTTCCATTTTGAGCGGACTTGCTATCTCGCACAGAGGTAAGTTTATTGAAGTTGAGGCAGAAAATGGGCAACCTATTTTTTGCCAATATCGCCAGAATTTAGGCACCATTGTCGCAGGTGATAAAGTGCTTTATATGCCACAACTTAATAGTGCGTATGGCATTATTTACCAAGTTTTAGCACGTAAAAATGCGCTTATTCGCCCAAGTAAACTCTCGCATACGCATAAAACCATGGCTGCAAATATTGATCAACTTGTCATTATGATTGCTGTGAACCCCCTTCCTATTGAGCATTATATTGATCGCTATTTAGTTGCAGCTTGGCACATGCAAATCACGCCAATTATTGTGCTTAATAAAATGGATCTGTTTGACAATTCTGATAACAAACTTCAGTTAAAAGAGATCATGACTTTATATCACACACTAGGCTACATTTGCATTAGCTGCTCGGCATTATGCGATAAAAACTTACAAGCATTAAAAGATATGCTCAGTCATAAAACATCTATTATCGTTGGTCAATCTGGTGTAGGTAAATCCGAAACTCTCAACGCCCTTTTTGGTAAGCAAATTGCCCAAACTGGCGAAATATCGGAACAAAATAATCGTGGTAAACATACCACGACCACCGCCAGACTGTTTCACTTAGATCAAAATACCAATATCATTGACTCCCCTGGTATTCGAGAGTTTGGCATTTGGCACCTTACTGAAACGGATATTTTTAATGGATTTAACGAATTTATTGAACTTGATAATAAGTGTCAGTTTAGGAACTGTCAACACCTTGAAAATACCAAGGGTTGCGCACTTGATCAAGCTGTGAAATCTGGAAAAATTTCAAGGCAACGTCTGATTAACTATCATCGCTTAATTCAGGAAGTAAAAGAAAATTACAATCAATGGTAATATTACCCACCATAAATACAATTGACCTTATTATTTTTTGTTCTTTGATAAGCTAGATTGCAATACCTAATTTTTAATGTTACAAGCAAAAGTAACAACTTTACTTTACACTCTAAATCCGTTATTTTGCCAGCAATAAATAACCGTTTACCGTACCATCTATGAATTACCATATTTATCAAAACATCCATATTGTTCGCGCTCATGGCGTTGATTGCATTAAATTTTTACAAAGCCAATTGACAAATGATTTGGCACTTTTAAATCACGACAACCTAATGCAGTTAAATGGTCTATGCAATCAAAAGGGTCGCCTTATCGCATTATTTTTCACTTACTTTATAGATGAGCAAACGCTTTTATTAGCACTACCTGATAACTTAACTGATCAGGTGTTAAGTGCATTAAGAAAATATGCTGTATTTTCTAAGATTAGTTTTGATCCCTGTGATAACCACCAGTTAGTATATAGTAACCTTCCCGCACAAGAAGGTTTTTTATTTCAACACAGTATTATTGTCAATACTAAGCTTAAAGAAATAAACTCCAAGCTTGATTATAAAACTGTCTGTAAAGAAAATATTTGCCAACAACTGCCCTATATTGATATCAAAAATAGTGAAGTCTTTTTGCCTGCTGAGCTTAATTTAGATCAATTCAATGCTATATCCTATCAAAAAGGTTGTTTTATGGGACAAGAAATTATTGCGCGTATGAAGTATCGTGGCACATTGAAAAAATCACTTCTTAGCCTTGAAACAGAAACCGCTTTGCCTATCACAGATAAACTGCAAGATTTAGAACTAAAAAACGTTGCCGATGTGGTTAACCAAGTCAATATCGATAACAAAAGTTATATCCTTGCTGTACTTAAGCATGCCGTAAATGAAACACCTATTATCTTAAACGGTAACATAGAAGCCAAGATTATTGCATGATTATGCATAAACTTAATCCTGAGCAGCAACAAGCAGTCAAATATATCAGTGGTCCTCTCTTAGTTTTAGCTGGAGCAGGCAGTGGTAAAACACGTGTCATTACTGAGAAAATTGCTTATTTGATTCAAACCTGTCATTACAGTGCAAGTAGTATTCTTGCTGTTACATTTACCAATAAAACCGCTAAAGAGATGAAAACACGTGTATTATCACGCTTAGAAAATGACAATACACGCGGCTTATGCATTTCGACTTTTCATAACTTAGGACTTAACCTGCTTCGTAAACACCATGCAAAACTTGGCTATAAAGCAAATTTCACATTATTTGACGAACAAGATTCACTTACACTCATCCATGAAATCGCATATAGCGCTTTTCAAGTAACCAAGCAAGTTGCAGCTGAAATTAAACATCAAATTTCTCTGTGGAAAAATGCTCTTTTGACGCCTGATCAAGTCAACCTTTCTACTAAAAATAGTAATATCAAACAAGCACATGAAATCTATATCCAATATCAACGATATCTTAAGGCTTATAATGCTGTTGATTTTGATGATTTAATCTTTATTCCTGTACAACTCTTACAAACTCATTCTGAAGTAGCCGAATATTGGAGTAACAAATTGCATTATGTTTTAATCGATGAATATCAAGACACTAATGAAAGCCAATATCAGCTTATGCAACTTTTGGTTGCCAGGCGCAAACAATTTACCGTCGTTGGTGATGATGATCAATCAATCTATGCTTGGCGTGGCGCACGACCTGAAAATCTATTCGCATTACAACAAGATTACCCTACATTAAAAGTTATTAAACTTGAGCAAAATTATCGTTCCAGCGGTCGCATTTTACATGCTGCTAACACCCTTATTGGCAATAACCCACATCTCTTTAATAAAAAACTGTGGTCAGTGCATAATTATGGCGAACCAATTCGCGTACTAATCACCAAAAATGAAGAGGATGAAGCACAACGCATTGCAAGTGAAATCATGACACATAAAATTAAAAATAATACTTATTTTAAAGATTATGCGGTCCTTATACGTGGTAATCACCAATCTTTTTTGTTAGAACGTTATTTTCAACTGTATAAAATTCCTTATGCGATCAGTGGTGGCAGCTCATTTTTTGCCAAAACAGAAATAAAAGATGTTTTAGCTTATTTTAAACTTTTGATCAATAGTAACGATGATTGTGCTTTTTTACGTATAATTAATACTCCCAGGCGTGAAATTGGTCCTTCTACCTTAGAAAAGCTTGGTCAATATGCCAGTCGCCGTCAGATAGCGCTTTTTGATGCAATCACTGAAATAGGCTTAGAAAATGAGCTTAAACCTATTGCACTTCATAAACTTAAACAATTCCATCAATTTATCTGCCACTATCAACAAAAAATTAAACATCCTGATACGCTTCGCCAAAGCTTAATTTCACTTATGACAGATATTCACTATGAACAATGGCTTATTGATAACGCAAGTAGCCTTCAGCAGGCAGAAAAACGCTTTAAGAATATCCTTGATTTAATTGATTGGATTACTGAAAAACCACAAGACGATGAGAAAGAGCTCTATTTTGCTGAAATTATTAATCGTATGCTTCTACTGGATATTATCGATCGTCAGCAAGAGCAAAAACAAGACGAAAAAGTTCAAATTCTAACCGTCCACGCATCAAAAGGTTTAGAGTATCCTCATGTCTATATTATGGGAGTTGAAGAAGGACTATTACCTCATCAGCAAAGCATTGATGATGACTTTATTGAAGAAGAGCGTCGCTTAGCTTATGTTGCGATTACACGAGCGAAATACACTCTCACCTTAACGTTAACCAAAGCACGCAAAAAGTTTGGTGAATCCATCGTTTCATACCCCAGTCGCTTTCTTGATGAACTGCCACAAGATGATTTAAGCTGGAGTGGGAAATCCGAGTCTAACCACCAAGAACGTAAAGATATTGCTAAAAGTAACCTAGCTACACTTAAAAATCGATTTATTAATAATGCTCAATAACCACTTTTCACAGACATTTCTATAGAAAAAATACATTTTTTCATACAGATTTTTCTTTGGTATAGAGACTTTTTACATAAAATCATCGACTGAGATAGCAATAAATAGATATACTTTGATTTTAGTTGTTTAATCATAGATGACTTACTTAAGTGCACGGATGAAAAGCAAAAAAAGTATAAAGAATAAAAAACAGGCTCACTTTCATGTTGAAGCATCAACATTGATGCTAAATGGTCAGTGGTGTTGGCACTCGATTGACCAAAATATTATCAATAAAATCAAATCCCTTAAAAAAACTATTGAGCAAATAGATATTAAATATATTGAAAGACTTGACACCATGGGAGCTTATTTCATTTACAAAATTCAGCAAATACTTAAAAATGTAAGTCTTGTTGCAACTGAAACACAAATAAGTTTGATTAGCCTTATTGCCAAAAATTATACCGTTTATGATAGTAGCCTCCAGCCTTTAAATACTTACGAAAAAGTATATCAAATTGGCGAGCAGACAACCAACTACATCAAAGATAGTAAAAATCTGGTTGCCTTTATTGGTGCAACCGTAATGAGTTATTTACAAGTAATACGCACTCCTTTTGCTACACAGTGGCGCTTACTTCTTGATATCATCACCCAAACAGGAGTCAAAGCGATTGCTATTGTATCTTTGCTTTGCTTTTTAATTGGTATCGTACTTTGTTATCAGATTGGTTCACAGCTTAAAATTTATGGTGCTAATATTTTTGTGGTCGATTTGTTAGGCATCTCACTTTTGCGTGAATTTGCACCTTTGATTACCGCTATTATTGTCGCAGGACGCTCCGCTTCGTCTTTTACCGCTGAGCTTGGCACCATGAAAGTTCAGCAAGAAATTGATGCACTTAAAACATTTGGTATTAGTCCTATTAAACGCTTGATTCTGCCTAGAATTATTGGCATGGTTATAGCCTTACCTTTACTGATTGTCATTGCTGACATTATCAGTTGTATTGGCGGAATGGTAATGGCAAAAGCCTCGCTTGGCATTAATTTTTATGACTTTATCCAGCGCTTTTCTACTGCTGTATCGTTTAATAACTACTTGACAGGTTTAATCAAAGCACCCTTTTTTGCGATCATCATTGGAGCCGTTGGCTGTTATCGCGGGACTATTGTTAAAAATGATTCATTAAGTATCGGTCAAGAAACAACTAAAAGCGTCGTTTATTCAACCTTTTTAATCATTGTAACCGATGCGCTATTTTCAATTTTATTTAGCACTATTGGAATATAAATATGCATAAGATTGATAATCAACCGATTATTGAAGTTAAAAACTTAGGGACGTGTTTTGATGGTGTATGGGTACATAAAAATCTTAACTTGTCTATCTATCCTCACCATATTACTGCGATCATTGGTGGTAGCGGTTCAGGCAAAACCACATTAATTCGAGAAATCTTGATGTTACAGCCTGTCACCGAAGGTGAGATTTTTCTACTTGGGCATAAGATATCTGACTTATACGACGATGAAATTAAAAGACGTGAGTTTGCAAGTCAAATGGGTATGATGTTCCAAGGAGGTGCACTTTTTAGCGCACTAACTTCTCTTGAAAACGTCATGTTTCCGCTACAAGAATATACATCATTTAGTCGAGATATCGTCATCGACCTTGCTAGACTTAAACTTAAAATGGTTGGACTCAAGGAAGATGCTTACAATAAATATCCTTCACAGTTAAGTGGCGGTATGCTAAAGCGCGTTGCACTTGCGCGAACACTTGCACTTGATCCTGCTATTATCTTTCTTGATGAACCTTCAGCTGGATTGGATCCTCATTCAATGTATGAGCTAGATCAGCTCATCTTACAGTTAAAACAAGGTCTTAATCTATCAATTATTATGATTACACACGAACTAAAAAGCATTTGGCGTATCGTTGATGAAGTTGTTTATATCGATGATAAACGCATACTTGTGCACGATACTGTAGAAAATGCTGTAAAAATGACACAGTATGAAAATTTAAATAACTTTTTTAATGGTCCTAAAACCACGGTTAACAACGTAATTTAAGGGATAAAAGTATGAAAAACAATCGTTATTTCATCGCAGGTTTGTTCATTATTATCACAAGTTTGCTCATGATATTTATTGGTTTTTGGCTTACCTTTGGCTTAAAAGATATTAAATATAATACCTATATTGCGCGTTTTAATGAATCAGTGAACGGATTAAATGTTAATGCTGCAATTAACTATAATGGTGTTAATGTCGGGAAAGTCGAAAGTATTAGGATTGATAAAGAGAATCCCAGTATTGTGATTGTCGTCATGCAAATTCAACAAGACATTCCTATCTACACCACAACCTATGCAAATTTGGTACCTCAAGGTATTACAGGACAAGTTTTTATTACGTTATCTATTGACAAAGATACAACCAGAGAGCTTATTGAGCCAAGCTCCAAACCGCCTTACTCAGTTGTTAAAACCAAACCTTCTTTTTTAACCAATATTGTTAATCAAATGAGCGTTGTTGCCGATCAAATAAGCCAAATTTCTACACGTGTTACTAATATTATCAGTGATGAAAATGTTCAAAAGATCAATCATATCATGACAAATATTGAAGATATTTCGAACTCGCTTGCGACAAGTGGTCACAACATTTATCAAAGCCTAGAATCTTTGAATATTATTTTAAACAACACAGCTAAAAGCTCTGCTTATTTTGATCAGATAATAAATAACATAAATGTTGCGTCTAAATCAGTCGCTCAAGCGTCAAATGATGTAAGCTCTATCATAGCAAGTTTTAATAACCAGACTCTACAGGGAATCAATAATGTCTTATTGCCACAATTAGTACAGACATTAGATAACGTTAACCAAACTTCTTTAGAACTTTCAGTACTCATTAAAAAACTCAACCATAACCCTTCAATTTTAGTACGAGGGGAATTATCTCAAAAACCTAACACTGGAGAATAACGATGATCAAGTTTACTTCCCCAAAAGTTATTTTAGCAATCTGTTCAACACTTTTAATAAGTGGCTGTGGCGTTTTAGCGCCAATTTCAACTCCAGAAACCAAACAATATCAAATACTTCCTCCTAATTTACAAACTCAAAAAGATCAAGGTGATCAGAGAGAAGCAATTTCACAGCCTGACAAAAGTTATAACCTGACCTTATTTGTTACACCCTTAACTGCTGCTGAGCCTTATAATTCAACCGTAATGTATTATCGTGAAAACACATCATATCAGTTATTAAGTTATAGTGAGAACAGTTGGGCAGTTCCTCCTCAACAAATGTTAAGCAGAAATACGTTGCAAGCCTTGCTTCAATTTCATAATTTTAAAAATGTTGTTTCAAGTAACTTCATTGGCTACGCCGATTATCGGCTTACTGGAAATTTAAATCAGTTAACACAGCTAATTCAAAATGGTAATAGTAGTGTTATCCTATCTGTGACTTATACACTAACCAATGCTAACTCAGGAAAAGTTGTTGCAATTCAAACGTTCGACTTAACAGAAAAATCAGATGCAAACGCAAAAGGTTTTGCAATCGCCACTAACAAACTCAGTCAAACGCTAACAAGAGATATCAACAGCTGGTTGGTAAGTCAAAAATTTAACAGCAATTGAAGAAATATGTTATGTTAGTCTAATTGTAACAACATAAAAATCAATGCGCAAAATAACTGATTTTCTGATAGATTCATGTAAAATACACCCAGATTTATTTATTAAGGTTACAAACTTTAATGAGGTTCTTATTAGATTCCAAAATACATTTGAGATAAGTGTGCTACCTTTTAAAGGTAGTCATCGAGAGTTTATTGTGAGAAATAATTAAGTAATAAAAAACGTTTAAGCTTAAAACAAACACTTAGAGGGTGAATTATTGATTTTACTGCGCTATTTAAACCGTGAATTGGTCAATATGACAATGGCAATTATATTAATTTTGCTACTAATTGTGATCAGCAACATGTTTGTTCGATATTTGTCTATTGTTTCAGGTGGTAATATTGAAGCAGATGCCGTGTTTAAAATGATTTCAGTAATGTTACCTAAATATATTGCATATCTTCTGCCCATTAGTTTTTTCTTTTCTATCCTCATTGTCTATGGTAAATTATTTGCCAACAATGAACTGACAGTTGCGTTTGCTTGTGGAACAAGTTGGTTTCGCCTATTTAAATTTATTCTTATTCCCGCTTTAAGCTTATTTATTATCGAAATTATTTTGACTTTATTCATTCTACCTAAGATGGACCAAAATTATTTCCTTGTTCAAAAAACCACAACAAAAAATTCTTTAATTAGTTTTATTCAACCAGGTCAAATCATTCCTTTTAATGATGGCAAACAAGTTGTCTATACCAAATCAACTGATAGTGATGGCACCATGTACGATATCTTCATCTATCAACAAAAACCCAATAATGCCAGCACCATCATTACTGCGCCAATCGGTTATGCTGAAACGCGTCCAGATGGTAATCAGTATCTAATTCTAAAAGATGGCTATTTTTATGATGCTCAAGCTGGTACAGCCGAACTTCAAAAAGGTGAATTCAAAGAAGCGACTCAATTTATATCTTCTAAAGTCACTGTGGGTTATAACTCCTCCATCGAATCAGTACCTACATTTGAGTTACTTGGCAGTAACAATCCACTTTATCAAGCAGAGCTGCAATGGCGTTTAAGCTTTCCTTTAGCAATTTTAGTATCCACTTTAATTGCGCTTGCAATGTCTAAAATGCGCCCACGCCAAAACCGTTATAGCAAAATTATTCCTGCTATTTTAGTCTTTATCATGTACTTTAACTTGTTGTCCTTATCTAAATCATGGCTTAATGATGGTACAATTCCCAGCTGGATTGGGCTATGGTGGATTCATATTATCTTTGCAGTGACTATGCTAATAATACTCAAGCGTTATAATGGCAAACTTTTTTATTATCAGACTGCAAAAAGTGAGGTAAAGGTATGAAGCGTCTGACCTTATACGTCGCCTCTACTGTTTTATATACTTCTTTTATTATGATATTGGCACTAACTGCTATTTTCTTCTTGTTTACCTATATTGCGCAAGCAGGTGATATTGGTAAAGGTAAGTATACAGCTCTAATAGCTTTTTTATATGTAGTATATCAGGCACCTGCTAATATTTACCTTATCATGCCTGTTTGCGCATTATTAGGGGGGCTTATGGGATTAGGACTTTTAGCTAACAACAGTGAGCTTATTGTTATGCGTGCATCTGGGCAATCAATTAGTCAGATTGCAAAAGGCGTACTGTTAGCCGCATTTTGCTTAGCACTTATTACTTTTTTAACAGGTGCTTATATTGCACCTTATTTCCAAAAACAAGCCACTATTAACAAAACGCTTGCTACAGGTGGTAATGAAGCTTTAGTACTATACGATACGCAAACACTATGGGTACGAGAAGGTAATGCTTTTATTCACGTTGGCAAAAATGATACTGATGGTAAACTTAGCAACGTTACCAAATATACGGTTGATAACAATCAACTGACTGCTATTGATCATGGTGATAGTGCAACCTTTGAAAATAAACAATGGCAAGTCAATAACGTTGTCAGTACCCAAATTGGCAAAGACAATAGTGTTGTTTACAAAGATGCTAAACAATATTGGAATAACTTATTGCCCCCCTCCTTACTTAAAATCATTACTTCTAACACAGATTATTTAAACCTAAGTGAGCTGATTGATTACATCAAAGTTAATAAAGAAGGACAACAAAATGCTAACCGTATCTGGTTAAAATTCTGGCAAACTTTCTTCCAACCCTTATCACTTATCATTCTTATGCTGATTGCAGTACCATTTTCATTAGGTTCAATGCGCTCATCTGCTTTGGGTTATAAATTTATTATTGGTATGCTGTTTGGCTTTAGTTTTTACATTATTAATCAAACGTTTGGTCCATTTAGCCTTGTTTATAACTTACCCGGATTCTTTGGTGCGGCAATTCCAAATGTCATTTTCACCTTTATTCTAGGCTTTTTATTTTGGAAAATGCGTGAGTAATGGTCATGCCAAAGAACGTTCAAAAATCAACACTTATTAAAAATCAGTATAGCCAGCTGCGCATTATTGCTGGTAAATATAAGTCACGCAAAATCTCTTTTCCAACAATAGATCCCAACTTAAGACCTACATCTGATCGCTTACGCGAGACACTTTTTAATTGGTTGATGCCTTATATAGTAAATGCACGCTGTCTTGATGCTTTCGCAGGCAGTGGTGCATTAGGATTTGAAGCACTCTCAAGGTTAGCGCATAGTTGTGATTTATTCGAGTTAGATAAAAACGCACTCGCTTTTTTAAATCAAAATACTCAACGTTTAAATATAGGTAATGCTCATATTCTCCACGCTAATGTGTTATCTCATCTGCAAAACCCAATAAACTATGACATTATTTTTCTTGATCCTCCTTTTAAAAGCGAACTACTTGATCGCGCACTTAACATTATTAATCATAATATTCATATTACTACTAACACAATTATCTATACTGAATTTGCTACCAAATCACCACCTAAAGAACTTGATTTATTTGAGATCATAAAACAGACTCAACAAGGTGACGTATCTGCATATCTACTATATAAAAAGCTTGGTAGTCGCTAAGCTTAGCGTTATGATACCCCTCGCGGTTTTCAGAAGATTAATTATATGGCATTTTTAGTAGATAAAATTATTATTTTTCAAATCTTATTTGTGATTGGAATTACGGCTGAGAGCATGTCTGGGACCATTTCTGCAGGTAGAAAAAATATGGATTTATTTGGGATTATTACAATTGCTACCATTACTGCACTCGGTGGTGGAACCGTACGTGATATCTTACTGGGTTATTACCCTTTAACTTGGATACTTTATCCTGAGTATATCGTTGTTACCTTCTTTGCATCAGTTGTTGCTATTTTTGTTGCTAAACATATCATAAGACTACATAAATTTTTCCTTATTGCTGATGCGCTTGGTCTTGTGACCTTTGCCTACCTTGGAAGCGATATTGGCTATAAAATTGCCTTGCATGCTGTTAACAATGATGGATTCACTGTAATCGGTAGTTTTATTATTGCCATTATCATGGCCATTATCACTGGAATTTCTGGAGGAGTGTTAAGAGATATCCTATGTAACGACGTACCTTTGGTTTTCCAGGCAGAACTTTATGCGATTGTCGCTGCTGTAGTTGGATTTCTACATACTATTACGCTTTATTTTCAAATTGATAATCTTATTAGTGCGCTTACCATTATTGGCATTGGCTTTTGTTTAAGGTTATGCGCGATTTATAAAAATTGGCATCTACCACGTATTAAGTATTTTTCCTAGCAAGAAGCATTATTCAAAATTCCTGCTTAAATAAAAGCTATGAAGATACTTCAATTAAAAACAAAAAATGTTTATTTTAAAAGTCCTAACCATCCTAAAAACAATTTTCATTCATTACCAATGTATTTTATGTTTACAAAAGACCAAACAAGGGTTATGTCAACATTGCCAAAACGCTTTAGCAAAAGAATCCTTGCTTCATAAAAGACGTAAACTTACAATTAATGGTCAACCTATTACATTAGAGTTCTTTCCAAACCGTATTTAATCTAGCAAAATAGCTATTTAAAAATTAAAGGTGGATATGATCAATGAGATGGGAAACGATAAACAAGTTAGCAGCAGATGAGTTTCGTCGTTTAACAGG
>NZ_JAMBMW010000069.1:0-521 GCF_024208055.1 Candidatus Nebulibacter yamunensis | reverse complement strand
GGAAGACGCCGTGCAGGCCTTTCGCGAACTCTGTGAATCGGTGACCGCGAGAAACATCGCGGTGGCCGGCGATTCCGCCGGTGCCTGTCTGGCCTTGAGCATGATGCTCAAGCTGAAAAGCATGGATTTGAGCCAACCCGGCTGCGCCCTGCTGCTATGCCCGCTGGCCGATCTGACCCTGTCGGGCGAGAGCATCAACCGCAATCGGCATTTGGAGCCCTTGCTGACCAAAGAATGGCTCGAAGTGAACAACGAATATTATTCGGCGGACACCCCGCGCGAAGACCCAATGGTTTCGCCGGTGTTCGCCGATTTGTCCGAACTGCCGCCAATGCTGATCCAGGCGGCCGCACATGATCTGTTGCTGGATGATGCCCGACGCATCCACGCAGCGGCGCGCGATGCCGGCGTGGATACCAAGCTGGAAGTTTTTGCCGACCTGAGTCACGATTTCCAGCTCACCCCGGATATCGTGCCCGAAGCCCGGCGCGCCTTTGCGATGGCCGGCGCTTACATTAAAC
>NZ_JAMBMW010000044.1:0-2298 GCF_024208055.1 Candidatus Nebulibacter yamunensis | reverse complement strand
TTCACCCTAAGCTTGGTGGATATTTACAGCCTGATGCTTTAGATATTTTAGCAGGTGGAAATGTACACCCTTATGCCTATGCGAGCAATAACCCAGTTAATGTGATTGATCCAACTGGACTGTATGACATTACGCCTCAAGAGGCGATTATCGAACTCAAAAAGCAAAGGGCAGCATTTTTTAATGGGTATGTTAAGGCATCAAATACTTATAGTGAGCAATCAAAATTACTAGAACTTGAAATACTATGGCTAACAACAGCAACGGTGCTTCCTGAGATTAATAGACAAATTATTCATACAAAATATCACTTACTCGAAAATGAATTGAAGCATAAAAGTAAGAAGGTTGAATTTGTTTTACAACAGTGGTTTGAAACAAGGCATAGCAAGTTGAATAATCACGCTATCAAAAATCCGAATTATGAGGCGTTTGTTGCAAAAGTTTTTAGTCAAATAGAAAAAAAAGGATATGTTAGAAATACCTATGAAGATATCTATAAGGTCTTCAAACAATTGTCTCAATCTGAAGAATTTGGACTACCAGGATATTTTTCTCCTGTTATGTATCCGCTTACTGACGTTGAGTGTAAGTATATTGATTGCGCATCAATTTGTGAAAAAAAGTACTTATCATTTAGTAATGATTTATCAAGAAATATTAATTTTTTACAAGAATATGTGCGAAAGAATGCTCTGTTAATTAACAATATGCAAGGTTTACTGCGTGGTTATTTTGACGATTATTCTGCTATAGCAGATAGATTTATCAAGATAGATGAAGAGCGTATTTTAGACTTTAATGAATTAGATTATTTAGATTATGATGATCTATTAGAAAGCCTTCAACTACAAACAGGATTGGATTTATCGGGTTATGTTAAACGTTTAGCCACCCATTTTGCCAATGGTTTTATGGATGATACGACATTTGGCTTAACAGGCTTTGGATATGAAAACGGGCGGACAAATGCGGCTGCCTACTATACAGGCACAGCAGCATCTTTAGCGTTAGGGATGGTATACGGTGGTACCTATGTAAAAGGCGGAATGCTACTGGCTAAAGCTGTTGCACCAAAGATGATTGTGGAGAATGTTAAGGCAAGCGTTGCAGCGGGGAAAACAACTCAAGCTAGCCATAAAGCAGGTAAAATACGTGAGTTTGTGACTACTGTTCCAAAAGGGGCACAAAATCCCAAAGTGCGAGATGCGTTACGAAAAGGACAACAAGCTCATAAAGATCGTCAATATCTAGAGGGATTTGAGAAAGAGGCTCTGTTGCCTTCAGGTAAACGCATGGATGCTTATAACCGTGAAACGAAGGAGATCATTGAGTTAAAGCCAAATAACCCTAGAGCAATAAAACAGGGAGAGAAACAAGTTGAAGGTTATTGTCATGAATGTAATCAGGTGAATGGTCAGGGACATACCGGATGGGTTGAAACGTATGATTAGTCGCAAACCAGTACTGCACAAAGTAAAGTGGGAAAATCTCTTCTCTCTTGATATTCCTGATGCATGGACCTTCCATGAAGAAGATGACGTCATTAGTTTGTTTGACGATAAAGATGGTGTTGGTGTAATACAGATATCCTTTGCTAAACGCAAATCGCAACAAGAACCAGCTGCTCAAGAAGCTATAGATTTTGCGACGAGCTATGCTTCACAGCGTGGATGGGCTATCTCAACGAAATCTGTGCATGCTTTGAATGTTGGTCTTGGAAAGGCTCCTGCATCTGAAATTTCCGCACAAGAAGACATTGATGGAGAATTACATTATTGGCGTGTATGGCATGTTATGGGGAAAGAGCGAATGGCATTTATTACCTATACTTGTTTGATATCAGACAAAAACACAGAAGCAACGTTATGTGATTTAATCATTGGTTCTTTTGAGTGGATGTGATCAAGGGAATGTGACCTATCAATGCTTTATAGATGGTGGTGTCATCAATGGCATTGAAAACCAGAGAATATCTAAGGTTCCCTGATATGAAGCAGAACGGATTTGACCAAAGTAAGCCTGTAGATGCTTGGCGGAATCCGAACACTGGAAGACTTGAAATTCAGGATGGGCATCACCGTACAGCAGCGGCTAAGAAAGCCAGTCTGGACAAAATACCAGTTCAGGTATGGGAATAGCTTTATGAAAGGAAGATATAAAGCGGCTTTCATTAGAGTTCCTTCCAAACCGTATTTAATCTAGCAAAATAGCTATTTAAAAATTAAAGGTGGATATGATCAATGAGATGGGAAACGATAAACAAGTTAGCAGCAGATGAGTTTCGTCGTTTAACAG
>NZ_JAMBMW010000068.1:0-526 GCF_024208055.1 Candidatus Nebulibacter yamunensis | reverse complement strand
GAAAACCTGTTGAACGTCGCGCAAAAAATCGGCCAGGCGGGCCATTGGGTTTGGCATGTCGATACGGGCATGATTGAATGGTCCGATGAACTTTGCCGCATCGTCGGATACCCGACCGATCAGAACACCTTTCGCGGCCATCGCATGGAAAAGCACGTCCACCCCGATGATGTGAAGAATTTCCGCGCCATGCTGGTGAATGACAGCAGCCGGGGCCAGCGCATGATCGGCACTATTCAAGACATTACGGCGCAGAAACTGCGCGAAGAGGCGCTGCGCCGTGAAAGCGTCAAAGCCGAAGCCGCTAACCGTGCCAAGACTTTGTTCCTGGCCAATATGAGCCACGACCGGCGCACGCCGTTGAATGCGATTCTGGGGTTCGCGCAATTACTGGCGCTGGGCACACGCGGCGATCTCAACACCGAGCAGAAAGAATATGTGGCTAGTATCGTGCGCGGCGGCGAGCATTTGCTGCGCCTGATCAACGACGTGCTGGATTTGTCGCGCATCGATAGCGGCCACATGG
>NZ_JAMBMW010000067.1:0-548 GCF_024208055.1 Candidatus Nebulibacter yamunensis | reverse complement strand
CAACAGCACCGTAAAGCTGCAACAATTGGAAGTAGGTAGCTTCAAAGCTTTGCTTGGTAAGCAGATCGTTCTGGTTTTCAAGCGCAATAGCGGATTTCTTAAGTTGATCAGAAGAGTGTTTCAACTCCCGACTTTGGAGCACGATGGTGTACAGAAGCGCCATGAGTCCAGAAAACGCGAACAGTGGGTTCATTGTGCCGCCAACAAAGTCCCCAAATTGCCCCCATGCTTCCTGCGATGGAGACAATGGGCCAAAAAAATTCACGGCATACGCGGCAAGCGACAGCACGGCCACCATTATCGTGAAAAGCACCAACGACTTGAGCCATGAAGGTATGCCTGAAAGATTTTCCATCAGAAAGCTCTAACGCCTGAGCTCAGGTGCGTTTGAGGCGACGACCGTTTTTGCGGCAGCAAAAATGGGCGGCGGGTCAAACGTCACCTGCAGCGATTTGTTGGGCGACTGCTCCTCGTAACTCATGGGCTAACTCCCTAATTTGCTCGAAATTCTCCACGAGAAGATTGCGTTTGATCGAACGCATAAGATC
>NZ_JAMBMW010000066.1:0-552 GCF_024208055.1 Candidatus Nebulibacter yamunensis | reverse complement strand
CATCACTAGCCATCGACGATATTCCCCATTGTGACTGAATCCATCTGGAACAAGACCCTACGCTGGTTGGAAAGCGACATCCCTGAAAAGGACATCAATACCTGGTTGCGTCCGCTCAAAGGCCAGAACCACGGCCAGTGGTTCGAACTGGTCGCGCCTAACCAAGTGGTGCTGGAACAAGTCAAAGGTCGCTACCACGACCGCATACTGGAAACCCTGCGTGACATCACCTCTGGGCGCGTCTCCGAACTGCGCTTTCGGGTCGGCAGTGATGAAGCGGAAGAGCCGCGCAAAACCAGCACCAGCAGGAACCCGTTTCAAGGCAGTCGGCTTAATTCACGCTACGTGTTTGATAATTTTGTCCGGGGCCAGTCCAACCAAATCGCCAAAGCCGCCGCCGAACAAGTCGCGGCCAACCCTGGCCAGGCCTACAACCCGCTGCTGATCTGTGGCAGTACCGGGCTCGGCAAAACCCACTTGATGCATGCCATCGGTAACGCGCTGCGGGAAACCAACCCCGGATTTCGTGTGGTTTTCCTGGCCGTGGAGCGC
>NZ_JAMBMW010000065.1:0-552 GCF_024208055.1 Candidatus Nebulibacter yamunensis | reverse complement strand
CTCGATAGTCGGCGGCGTAATGGGCGCTGGTATTGCCGCGCAAGGCTGGGACGCGGTGAACTGGGACAGCATGAGCGCGATAGCCTCCAGCTGGGTGATTTCACCTGTGCTGGGCGGGGTGATTGCTGCGGCCTTGCTGTATACCATCAAGAAAAAAGTGTTTTACCGCGAGGACATGCTGGCCGCGGCGGCACGTGTGGTGCCGGTGTTTATCGCCCTGATGGCCTGGGCGTTCAGTACCTATCTCATCCTCAAAGGTCTGAAACATCTGATCAAACTGCCGATGTGGCAAGCCACGATTTACGGCTTTATCGTGGCGGCGATCGTATGGGCTTGGGTGCGGCCACGGGTGGCGGCGCGTATGAGTGACCTGGACGCGGACCGCGACAGCGTCAATCAGCTGTTCACTATTCCGTTGATCTTTGCGGCTGCCCTGCTCAGTTTTGCCCATGGTGCCAACGATGTGGCCAACGCGATTGGGCCGTTAGCCGGTATTTATGATGCGATTGCTAACCGGTCCATCGCCGCGCAAGTGCAAATCCCCTCCTGGAT
>NZ_JAMBMW010000022.1:0-28896 GCF_024208055.1 Candidatus Nebulibacter yamunensis | reverse complement strand
AAAACGTTTTAAAATTATTGCCGACAAATATCGGAATAGACGAAAAAGGTTTGGACTTCGATTTAATTTAATAACGGGAATTTACAACTTTGAATTGACTAATTGAGGTTTGGAAAGAACTCTAATAGATGCATGTAGTAGTAATTTATTTTTCATTAAAATAAAACTAAAAATCAGAGCAACAAAATATAAACAAGCAATTATCAAGATTGATAATTTGTCACCAACCAGAGCCATTGTACTTCCACCAGCCAGTGCACCGATAATTGTTTGTAAAGAAGCAATACTGCCCCAAAAACCAGTAAACTTACTTATCTTCTCTTTTTCAACAATAAAGGGAATAATTGTGTTAGGCGCCGACAAAAGAATTGAATCTGCGACACTTAGTATTATGGTTATCAGAATAACAATCATCAAATTATAAGAAAAACATATCAAATTGATAAAAAACATTAAAATCAATATCAATGAAACAAAGTTAGCAAGAAAAATTACTAATCCCTTTTTATATCGATCTAAGCAGTAACCAGAAAATGGCAAAAATATAATATTCGCAATCCAGGATACAGTCACAACCACGCCCAAAAGATAACCCGAATGTGTCTGCGCTAATGTCACCCAAGCTAAAAGAAGCTGAAAAAATCTAAATGCAATGACCGAGAAATTTTGTGCGCATATAAAAATAATAAAATTATTCATCGACTTCATACTTTACTTCCTTTATTGAGCTCAAATACCTTTTAACAAGGTTAGATCCAATTCTGTTATCAATTATGGATAGACAATGTGCACTCAAGTCATAGGAAGAATAGATGTTATGTGCTATTTGAGAAAGCTTGTAAAGCTTTTCTTCTGATAGTTTTTTATAGCCTGTAATATCTTTAATAAAGACAGCATGCCCCCACATCCATTGATTAAAGGCTTGAAACGGATTATCTACAAACAACATTGGTTTGAGCAATCTTGACCCATAACCAGTAAAAGTATGAAACTTAACCCTCTTTTCTCTTAACGCTTGTTCAATTTCTGAAATAACATACTGCTGAATAAATTCAACCTCTACCTCAATAACTAGAGCATGATCTGTATATTTTCCACCATATTGAATTGTCATTAGGTTAGAACTTTGTAAATCTGATTTAGTGTAATCTGGCAAATAAGATAAATGTAAATCTTTGAAGTTTTTGGTACTAACTTTGTGATATGAAATAACTGTGAGCCACTCTGAAATATTGTTATATAAATCCATAAGCTCAAAATTTGGTGAAAAAAGAGATGAGCAAGTCTCCAAATTACAGTTATAAAAAGTTTTTTCAGAACTATCTCCGATAATCACCGTTAGGGTTTCATCATTAACATTATTTCCATCAATTTTAACCACGTTTATGTTAGGTAAACTCTCATAACCAGATGGATCACCCTCTATCATCTTAGATCCCAAATTTAAAACATTTATTTTTTTACTGAATGGAATAATTTCTTCAAATTTCACAAGAGCTAAGAGCTCTTAAAAAACACATTAACCCTATGTCCAATACAGGGTTAATGTAATGATTATATTTTAGTTGATTACACTCCTAAGTACAGGAGAGCCCTTTCTTGTGATCGCAAATATTTTATTGTGATCAAGCTTTTTCTTTTGCTGAACAGGTTTCTCAGTTACATTTTTATCTTCCATCATCCTTTCTCCTAATTTTATTAACTTCATAAGAACAGTATTAACGGCTGCTCAGTAGTGATAAAACCATAAAAGATATAATTAATCAAGCATATCATCTGCATAAATAAATTTTAATTCTATCGATCACTATAGATGTTCAGAGATATTTCGAGTAAATTTAAAATTACTTCAAGTTGGAATGATGAATGGTATTATCAAAACACTGTTTGGGAAACAATAAATGAACAATAAACTTAAGATCAAAAATATAGAAACAGCTTCACCATTAATCAATTGCCAGCAGCTTTATCATAGCTTATCCGATACTAATACTAATATTTGTATTTTCGAAATAACCATAAAGTCTGTGAACCAATGCTCAAGCGGTATTGATGATCAATTGATTATTCCGAATGCTAAAAAAATGAGCATAGAAGAGTTTAGTAACCCTAATAGTGAACTGCCTCATATGATGCCTGATAGCAAGCAATTTGAGGAGCGCATATCAAATTATGGTATTACGAATAACACCTTGATTATCCTATATGAACAATCTGGCATTTACGCGAGTCCGAGAGTTTGGTGGATGTTTAAATCTATGGGGCATAAAAACGTATATATATTAAATGCAACAATATCACAATGGGTAAAACTAGGTCTTCCTGTTGAAAATGTGAAAAACTTAGCCCCTGATATTAAAAGTATTAGAAACCAAGGATACTCTGCTAATTACAACAAAGATTTTTTTTGCAATATCAATAAGGTGAAAGAAGCCATTGATAACCCAAATGAATACCAAATAGTTGATGCAAGATCTCTAGAAAGATTTCAAGGAAAACAGGCTGAACCAAGAAAGACGTTACGCTCAGGACACATTCCCAACTCAATAAACTTACCTTTTCAGCAACTTTTAAGCAATGGAAAATTTATTGAATTAGAGGCAATAAAGCAACAATTTATTGACCTTAATATAGATGGAAGTAAGAGCATTATTTTTACCTGTGGTTCAGGTGTTACGGCGTGTATCTTAGTTTTCGCTGGATATATGTTAAATTACACAAATTTATCCGTTTATGATGGCTCCTGGAGTGAGTGGGGATTAACTTCGTCAAATAATCCAATAGAGAAATAAAAGCTCATGAATATTTCAAACTATATAATCAAAAGGTGAAATTTTTTTCAGTCACTACCATCCAGTCTCAAAGTGATAACGTTTAGCTCATTCATTGAGTATTCTAGGCATAATAATATCTGATGAAAAAACATATGATATGTTAAGAACATATACTATACAATCAGGTCAATGTGCCGGCAATGAGGATGTTTATGCAGCAATTCAAGGGATTAGGAGTCGATCTGTTCGTTTAAAACACCACCAGATACAAGCAATGAAACTAGCTCAATGGCTGTCTAAAACACCTATAGTTTCCGAAGTGATATTTCCAGCATTAAAAACACATCCTCAGCATCATTTATGGAAAAGAGATTTTCAAGGCTCTTCTGGCGTTTTTGCATTTACTTTATCAGATAAAATAGAAAAAAAGTCTTTAGATAAAATGTTAAATAGACTAAAAATTTTTGGTTTAGGACACAGTTGGGGTGGGCATGAAAGCTTATTAGTCCCCGTGGAAAGCCCCCAAAGTTATAGATTACCAAATAGTTGGGATAGATCAGGATGGTTAATGAGAGTAAGTCTCGGTTTTGAAGATATTGAGGATTTAAAAAATGATTTATCGCAAGCGTTTACTGAACTAAAATAACAGATCTTAGCAATTATTTTAGTCTGATTTAAAAATTTGTTTTGTTGTGAAAACTCTCAAAGCCTTGATATTAAATGGATTGCAAGCAATATGCTCACCAACTTTGACAAGAAGTGAAATGTCGCAAAGCCATATGGAATAAGCTTTAAGTCTCTCATCTGGGAAAACAGTGCTATCTGGGAAAAGGACATTTGTCATTCAAAATTGAGTTTAACGTTTTTTAGCTTATAATCTTTAAACCTTCCGACTACAGCAAGTAGCAAATATATGCTCAAGAACATTGGCATTCGTGGACGAATGATTTTATTGACGCTGTTACCAACTTTAACGGTGTCTATCTTACTTGGTTTTTATTTTATCAGCATGAGATTTTCTGATTTAGACCGCAACTTATATATCAGAGGGGAAGCAGTCACAACGGAACTCATTGCTGCTTCTGAATATGGACTTTATTTCGATAGCAAAATTATCCTACAAAATGTTACAGATAATATTCTAAATTATCCGGATGTACGCATGGCTGCTATTTATGATAAAAATGGTGATTTACTTACTTTTACTGGTCGCATTCCACAAGTAAATCCAAGTTTTTTTAAGGAGAATGCTGACCTTATAACTAAAAAAATCTTCATGCAGGAGGGCAGTAAAAATATCCAGTTTTTAGCACCTGTTATTTCAAGAGCCGTTAATCCTAAAGAAAATAACATTGATAAACTTTATACAGAGAAAGATCAACGTATTGGTTGGGTAGTAGTGACTTTAAGCCGGGAAAATACGATTGTTAATCAATATCAAGCGATTATTGCAACATTACTCATTGTGATTATTGGTCTAACAGTCAGTATTTTATTTGGACTACGTTTAGGTGGGGACTTGATTAATCCACTTTTTGATATTATCAATGCGGTAAAGCGTATTAAAGACGGTGCACTTGATACAAGATTAGATGGTAATCCTCCTGGTGAGCTTAAAACACTTGAAGAAGGGATTAACAGTATGGCGTTGTCATTAGCCAACTCACATGAAGAAATGCAAAGAAATATTAAAAGGGCAACAAGAGAACTAAGGCATACTTTAAAAATGATCGAACATCAGAACGTACAGCTTGATATAGCGCGCAAGCAAGCAATTGAAGCCAGTGAGGTCAAGAGTAAGTTTCTTGCAAATATGAGTCATGAGATTCGCACACCCATGAATGGCATTTTAGGCTTTGTGGGGTTACTTGAAAAAAGCAAATTAAATTCATTGCAGAAAGAATATGTCGAAACGATTACTCAATCATCAAAAAGCCTGTTAAGTATTATCAACAATATTTTGGACTTTTCAAAAATTGAGTCAGGTAATTTAGTGTTGGAGAATCACCCATTTGATTTACATGAGGAAATTCAAAATTGTGTGATTTTATTTAAGCCCAAGATTATTCAGCAGCAGATTGATTTTGGTGTGCGCATTGATTCTAGATTACCTAAAATGGTTTCTGGTGATGCACTGAGGTTCTGCCAAATTTTAACTAATTTAATTGGTAATGCAATTAAATTTACTGAAGAAGGAGGTGTTGAGATTTGTATTAACCTCAAGCGTATATTGAATCAGCAAGTTGAAGTATTTGTTTCTGTTTGTGATACTGGCATAGGTTTATCAAGGACTCAGATAAAAAAATTATTTAGTGCATTTTCTCAGGCTGATCTATCAACCAGTCGCAAGTATGGCGGAACAGGATTAGGACTAACTATTAGTAAGAACCTTGTTGAAAAAATGGGTGGCAAGATTCAAGTTAAAAGCGAAATAAACAAAGGTTCTTGTTTTAGCTTTACTGTTATTTTTGATTGTGAAAACAAGATAGATCTTTCCTATCCATATATACCGCTTAAAAACGTGATTGTTTATGATAGGACAATCTATGTTGGCAAAATGTTAGTCAATGATTTAGAGGCTGCTGGCGTCAAATGTATGACTCAATATTCGGAAACAGACTTACTTGATACTGTTGTCGAACATGATCAATTTGATCTTATTTTGGTTTTTAACGTATTACCCCCAATGCAAAAATTAAGACAATCCCTAATTATGGATTTACAATCGTTTAGCAAAGGGCGCATTTATTTAGTTGCAAATGGATCACTATTAGATTTATGCGATTATAGTAGCGACTTAGCCATTCAAAATTGCATAAATTACCCTTATAAAATTCAAAAATTGGCAGAGCTATTTTCAGGTCGTTTAGATCAGAATAAGGAAAACATAACTGCTAATGAAGAAATAGTGAATTATGATCTAAAGGATAGTAATAAGGATAAGCCTTTAATTTTAACGGTTGATGATAATCCGATTAACCTTAAGTTATTAACGATATTACTACAAGAAAAAGGTTTTTATCCTATTGAAGCAACAAGTGCAAAAGAAGCTCTTTTACTTGCTGATAAGGATGATTTTATAATGGTTTTAACCGATGTGCACATGCCTGAGGTTGATGGGGTTGAATTATGTCATCGGTTACGCAAAATTTCAAAGTACAAGCACGTACCAATTATTGCAGTTACTGCAGATATTGTAGATGGACGTAACGATGTGTTACTTAAAGAAGGCTTTGATGCCGTGCAAATTAAACCAATTGATGATTTATCTCTGAGTTTACTATTAGAGACTTATTTTAAAGATATAAACAATGTAAAAGCAGTGAGTCCTTGGGCAAAACAATTAAATGATAGCGATAGTTTAAATCACAATGGTCAAAACATAGAACAAAAATTAATTGACTTGACATTAGGCACAAAGCTTGCTGGTGGTAATGAAAATTTTGCTAAAGAGATGCTAAATGCGTTTATTAAGTCTCTACCTGACGCGATAACTGAAATTAATAAAGCATATATTGAGCAAAATGGAAAAGCTTTACGTGATGCAGTGCATAAACTTCATGGTGGAGCAAGTTACTGTGGTGTGCCTATGTTGAAAGAAAGGCTTTATGTGCTAGAGAGGTCATTGCATACAAGTGATTTCATTATTGATGAAACTGTGATAAAAAGCTATAAACAATTTCTTGAAATATATGATAAGACAGTCGTTGCATACGTTTTATAGAACGTATAGGAGGAAAAATGAGTGTAACAACAAATCAAAAGAATCGATTTAGCAAGCGCGTGCTAAATGTAGAAGGGTCAAAAGCAGCAGAAATGGCAGCTCGAGCTGGAGACTTAGTAAAAGCAGGTCATACAGATGTTATTTCGTTAGCCGTGGGAGAGCCTGGCTTTAACTCACCACAAAAAGTGAAAGAAGCAGCTAAGATGGCAATTGATCGTAATTTAACACAATATACACCTGTTGACGGCATAGTGGAGCTTAAATACGCCATTAT
Organism: Candidatus Nebulibacter yamunensis; assembly: GCF_024208055.1. Lineage (NCBI taxonomy): Bacteria > Pseudomonadati > Pseudomonadota > Gammaproteobacteria > Thiotrichales > Francisellaceae > Candidatus Nebulibacter > Candidatus Nebulibacter yamunensis. The sequence continues at coordinate 22,124 of NZ_JAMBMW010000022.1, read as the reverse complement.
TCAACGTTATCAACGTGACTATGATTTGACATTTTTAAATCAAGAAGTCTGTGTTACAACTGGAGCTAAACACAGTTTATACAATCTATTTAATTGCATTTTAAATCCAGGTGATGAGGTTATTTTCTTTTCACCATTTTGGACATCTTATCCTGATATGATTAAACTTGCTCATGGTGTACCTGTTTGTGTTGAAACCACACATCATAATTATTTCCAACCGCAAAAAGAACAGTTGGAAGCTAAGCTTAGTCCGCGCACACGCATCTTTATCTTAAATACTCCACATAATCCAACAGGTGCTACTTATAGCAAAGAAACGTTAGAAATGATTGCTTCTGTATTAAAGGATTATCCTGATGTATGGGTCTTGAGTGATGATATTTATGATATGCTATATTGGAGTGTGCGCCCTCAAATGTTAATTGAAGTTGCTCCCGAGTTAAAATCACGTTATGCAATTGTTAATGGTGTGTCCAAAAGTTATGCGATGGCAGGTTGGCGCATTGGCTATATCATTGCGCCACAGGATATGATTACTATGCTTAAGCGTTATCAATCGCAATCGATGTCGTGTGCATGTTCGATTTCACAATATGCGGCAATTCAAGCACTGGCTTTACCTAGAAATGGATTATTAACGCAGTTAGACATCTATCAAAAACGTGTTGATTTTTGTTATCAAGAGTTAATAAAAATAAAGGGAGTCAGCTGTCTGTTACCACAAAGTACATTTTATCTTTTTCCTTATGTTCAGCCTATTATAGAGCGAATGGGTTTTGAAAGTGATATGGATTTTTGCTTGCATTTGTTAGAAAGCAAGCATTTGGCTGTAATGCCTGGATCTGCCTTTGGTGCCGAAGGTTATATAAGGTTAAGTTGTGCAGATGAAATAAGTGTATTAGGTGAGGCTATTTGGCGCTTAGCTGCTTTTACTAACACAAGTGCTAAAAGTACTGAAAGTACGAAAATCATTTAGTTCAGTGAAAACTAATCAACCATTACCCGCTCAAATAGGTAGTTGATTTTTGATTTAGTACGATCTATTTAGGCTGATAATTAAGATTGTGCTCGTATAGAATAAAATAGTGATTTAGGATTATCGCCTAAAAATCGTTGGATTGATTTTAAGTTTTGTCATAACTACATATACGAGTACAATGTTCCAAAAAATCATAGCAACAGCAGAAGCAATTGCAACTCCATAAGCATCAAGGCTTGGAGTTAGAATAATACCTAATAGGATATTAATACTAAGTGCAATGTAAAAAACAGTACAGGTTGTCTTTTCATGTCCTGCCATATTGAGAATGGTAAAAACGCTGCCACATAAAACATTAACCACTTGCCCAACCATGAGAACACAGAAAATATAATAGGCTTTGCTATAATTTGTGCCATAGAGCATAGTAATCCAATAACCGCAAGTAATCAGTAACACCATTCCAATTGCTGACAAACTAAAAATAATATGTGTGTAATCTGTAATTTTGCTTTGGAACGTTTTATGATCAAGTGTTTTATAGTCATTTGCAACTTGTGCAGTGATGTTGGAGCTAACGGCATTTAATACAAAAACTACAAGTGCACCTAGCTGTAGCGCAACTGCATAATAAGCGATATTCTCATTGGATGAAAAAAACTTAAGTAATACAATACCAATTTGGCTTAATAGCAGGTTACCCCATTTCAATAGCATGAAAGAGAGGTTACTGCCCCGTGGTTTGAGTGATTGAAAACCATAATTTAGGCTAATTTTAGACCATAACAGCAGCATATATAATGCAGTTGCACTAAACATGATACTAACAAGAAAGGTAGTTTGTTGAATGCGCATTATGATAAAGACTCCAATAATGGCTAGCATAATCAGACGCATAAAGAGCTGAATCAAATTAGCATAAATTACTTTTTTATTGGCAATATAAAAAGATTGTAATAGGTTAGCAATAAAAAAGGGTAAGGCAAATAAAAAAGCAAATACTTCAATAAAGTTCGCATTGAGATTAAATAGATAAATATAGCTAAAGCAGCCCACAAATGTAATTATTAAAATAACAATACCACGGCGCCAAAACCAGTTATGTAAATGAAAGACTTCTATATTACGTGTTTTACCTGTTTTCTCAGACCAACCCCAACTGCGTGCTAAAATACCATCAGCACCAAGTGTTGCAATAACAGCTAAGATGGTTGCAATGGTCACTCCAAACATATATTGACCATATTCAGCAACAGCAAAGTAGTGAGCAAGTAAAATGGCTGAACCAAAAGCAGTAAGCTGTCCTAATCCTTGAATAAACATTGTGCCGATTGATTTAATTAGGATTTCATTATGTAAAAGGTTTTTAGTACGTATCCTTATACTCATTAAATACACCTTTTAGGCTTAGGTAATCCTGCAATTCTAGCAGATTGGACTGCAGGTGAAATTGGAAAGAGTGATTGCAGATAAAGGCTATTGCCAATTTCAGACCCATGTTTTTCTTTAAGTGATTTTACCAGTAAACGGATGGCAGGTGAGTTTTGATGACATTGATAGTAGTCACGTAGAAAATAAATAACTTTCCAATGTGATGGTGTTAATAAAATGTCTTCTTGTTTTGCAAAGTATTCCGCAAGCTCAATAGACCATTGTGTATAATTTTTTAAAAAGCCATTATCATCTAAAAGCATATGAAAATTTGACATGGTTAAAGTATATATTGAAATGGGTGCTTAATTTTCATAAGGTTATTCGTGTTGTTTGCTTGTGAAAACAAAAAAGCAGCCTTAAGGCTGCTTTGAGTTAAAGTTTATTTATTTAACTTTTCTTTAATTAGATCTCCAATTGTAGTTGGAGTCATTTGTTCAGCTTTATAGTTTAACTTTGCTGCTTTTTCGATGTCTTCATCTAAGCCTTTGATTGAAAGGTTAATGCTACGACGTTTAGTATCAATATTGCTAATACGCGCCTCAACTTCTTGACCTACTTTAAGTTCATGACGTGCATCTTCCACATGATTACGAGAAATATCAGCGACACGGATAAAACCTTCAATTTCAGGTGCTAATTCAACAGTAGCACCATTTTGTTGAACAGATGTTACCTTACCAGTTACTTTTACGCCTTTGTCATTAGCAGTTGTGTATTGAGTAAATGGATCCTCAGAAAGCTGCTTAATACCTAAAGCAATGCGCTCACGCTCAATATCTACAGACAGCATAACAGCTTCGATTTCTTCTCCCTTTTTAAACTGTTTTACGGTATCTTCTGGTTTATTCCATGCAACGTCAGAAATATGAACAAGCCCATCGATATTACCATCTAAACCAATAAAAATACCAAAATCAGTGATGGAACGGATCTTACCTTTGACTTTGTCACCTGGTTTGTGAGCATTGGCAAAGGCTTGCCATGGGTTGATGATACATTGCTTCATACCAAGTGAAATACGATGACGAGAAGCATCTACTTCAAGGACCATAACTTCAACTTCTTGACCTAAAGAGATAATCTTGTGAGGGTTAGCATTTTTGTTTGTCCAATCCATTTCTGAAGTATGCACCAAGCCCTCAATACCTTCTTTAAGCTTAACAAAGCAACCATAATCAGTGATGTTAGTGATTTTACCCATAAGTTTGGTCCCAACAGCAAGCTCTTCAGCAACACTGGCCCAAGGATCTTCACCTAATTGTTTAATGCCTAGGGAAATACGACCTTTATCATTGTCAAATTTAATGATCTTGACATCAATTTCATCACCTAATTTAAGCATATCACTTGGGTGTTTAATGCGACTCCAAGACATATCAGTAATGTGTAATAAACCATCTACACCGCCAAGATCAATAAATGCACCAAAGTCTGTGATGTTTTTAACTACACCTTTAACAACAGCGCCTTCACTTAATTTTTCAAATAGTGCATTGCGGTCTTCTTGGGTTTCAGCTTCGATAACAGCGCGACGTGAAACAACAATGTTGTTACGTTTAGTATCAAGTTTGACAATTTTAAGTTCAATTTCTCTATCTTCTAAGTGAGAAGTATCACGAAGTGGACGAACATCTACCAAAGAACCTGGTAAGAATGCGCGCAAACCTTTAACTTCAACAGTATAGCCACCACGGACATGATTGGTAATGCGACCAAGGATAGTTTCTTGTTCATCACAGGCTTTCTCAAGGTCATTCCACACTTCGATTCGTTTTGCTTTTTCGCGTGATAGACGAGTTTCACCGAAGCTATTATCAAGTGCATCAAGCACTACGTCTATTTTATCCCCTATTTGAACTTCAATTTCACCTTGATCGCTTTTGAATTGATCAAGAGACACGATTGATTCAGATTTTAAGCCGGCGTCAATCCATGCAAACTCGCGATCAATCGCAACAACGGTTGCTTTAATAATCTTACCAACACGCATTTCAGTTTCTTTTAGTGAGGCTTCAAAGAGGTCTTTAAAATTTTCAGTCATGGTTTATTTCCAAATATGTCTTAAGCCAGTGGTTAGTTATACATTGAATTTACGCATTCACTGGTAATTTGCATAAACCCAGCCAAAAAGGTGGACAGATTCTAATGGATTAGGACTAAATTTTCAATGTTGTTGTTTTTGTTTTATGTAAAAAGATGATGTTTTAAAATGATTATCCTTAACAAGGAGTAGCATTTTTATGTTAAATTAAGGGAAGAATCTATTGCGGGTGCAATGTACTTTAGTCAATATGACACGCATGATATTACATATTCTTTGAAAGAAAATTAAAGGAAATTATGGAATCAAAAAAACTGTGCTATTTATGTTTCGACTTAGGGGGAAGTTATACCAAATATGGTATCATAACCAATAACGGTAGAGTTTTATACTTTGACCAATATCAAACTGGAGAAATACACTCACCAGAGTCACTTATTTCCCGATTTGTTGAAATATACAATATGCAAAAAGCAAATTATTCAATAAAGGGAATAGGGATTTCCACACATGGTGTTGTTGATATGAAACGTGGTTGTATTAGTTATGGTTCGAATTATGTCAAGTCTCTTGTTAATTATCCTTTAGTATCAGCTTTAACGGCGCTTACACATTTACCTGTTGTGATGGAAAATGATGTTAAAGCTGCTGCATTAAGTGAGCTTGCTTTTGGAAAGAATGGCTTTAAAGATTACATATTTATTACATTGGGAACGAGCATTGGTGGAGCGCTTATACTAAATGGGCAGTTATATCGTGGACAAAATAATGCAGCAGGTGAGGTAGGTTATATTATTACAAAACTTAATGAAGAAAATAAAAATAGTTTGATTAAAGGTGCCTGGGAGTCATATGCTTCTGCAAAAGCATTACTAAAATTATATTGCGATGCGGTACATAATGATAAAGCAACTTACCTTATGTTTAAACAACAACTTGCAAAAGCAGACGATCTGGCTGAAAAAACCTTGAATGCCTATCTTAATCAGCTTGTTCCTGGGCTTGCATCATTAACACATGTGTTAGCTCCACAAGCCATTATTATTGGTGGTGCAATTTCTGAGGATAAAGCTTTGATTAAGAGAGTTGAAGTGAGTTTTCAGTCATATGTTTTAGATATATATCGACAAACTAAAATCTTACCAGCGAGATTTGGTAATAAGTCAGGCATTATTGGAATTGTGTGTTTATTGAACAAAAATCAATTAAATTGCTAAGAAAAAACGGAAGTGCTTGACGAATGGCAGGGCTTTAGATATTTATAAAAGATTAAAGTTAAATTAACGCAAAGTTAGATTACGATAGTGAATTTTAAACATCCAAGAAATTATTAAGTTAGTTTTGAATCAAATTGATGGATATGATGTTTATGAAGGAAGTAGGAGAATTAACGCTATGGCAAATCAATATTCACAAAGTTTTGAGATTATTTTATCTAGAAAATATGGTCGCTCAGCAGAAGATGTGTTAAGAGATTATTCAGCAGAGGGTTTAAGCTATGAAGATGTAGCAGGTCGTTTTGGCTTTAAAAGTACAACAGTCAGAAAGTGGTGCCGAAAATACAACATTGAATTATTAGGACCTACTGAAATAAGTTCAGCCAAAGCCTATGAGACTTTATACCAATCGAGTTTAAATGCAGTATCAGTTAATACTTATAATGTATTGTATCGTTCGTGGTCAATTGACCATCAATATTTTAAAATTGATACTAGAAATTAATTTGTTTTTAATAACTCAATAAACAGCATTACAATCATGGTGAATAAGAATGCTAGTGATAACAAAAACGAAAACAATCTGAGACTTAAGTCGTTAATAGTCAGATGGATGATTGAGTTGATAATCCGAAAGGAAACAAATAACCACCCTAACACAAGAAAGTAAGTAATTTGCATAAGCTCAGCGTTAGTCATGATAATAATAAAGCAAATGTAAAACAGAATAGGCATTTGAAATAGATTATCTAAGTGTCTGGATGTAATTTCAAGCCACGGATTTTCTTTTTTGCAAAAGTCCATTGTCCGAAAATCATTCATGGGAATTTGATTTTTGCGTAATGCTTGTACTCTGCTAAATATGGTAATGAGCACGCTGATGATCGTGAAGATCATCATGACAATAACTGGAATAGACCACGTAACTTTTGACATAGATTGGCTCCAAATTAGTTTAAATTAAGTGTTTTGTGCTTGCGCCCATTTTTCTGGAGTGTAGGTTTTCATAGCAATAGCATGCAATTCACCTGATTTGATATATTGATCTATTGCAGTATAAACAATCTGTTGCTGTTTGACTTTGCTTAATACAGTATTAAATAATTCGCTAATAATAGTAGCACTGAAATGGACATTATCATCGCTTTCAACGATTGCGATTGTATTGTGACCAAGTTTTTGTTCGATACATGTTTTGAGTTCATTGGTAGTCATAAAGCCTCTCTTGAATTTATATAGGTTGTGCTAAAAAAGGTTGGAATAATTTATCCAAATTATGGACTTTAATGAGTGATTGTGCATTTTCAAGCATAAAATTCTTAAATAGAAGTTTAATGTTTTTTTTGCGACAAAGATGGATAATTTTTAAAAGTAATGCGATACCTGCACTGTCAATCTGGGTGATATTAGCTAGATCAATAATCAATACATTGGAAACAAAGTTCTTAAAAGTGCACGTAATTTTTTTTTCAATTTCACTAACATTAGTCACAGTTAGAATTCCTGATAGTTGCCAACTATCAGGACTTTTTATCAATAAGCTCATTATTCTTTTTCTCTATTGCTAAGTTAATATCTTTTAAATTTTTGTGGTCTTTAAATTGTGCTCTAAAGTTATCCAATATACTGACACCTGCTACGGATAGGTCGTAGATCTTCCATTGAGGTATATCTTCTTCTTTATTTGATTTATTGCTAACCTTTAACAACTTAATTAATAAATCAGATGAGGCATGATTTTGCAAATTAATAATTTTACCTGTTACAATGATTAGGCGTTGCCCTTGCCAAGAGTCATTGCTAAATGGAAGAATTTGAATGTCATAATTTTCAGCTTGAGCGATATTTTCAGCATAAGAATAAGCGAGCATTTGAGTAATTTTAGTGATAAATTGTTGCTGCTCTTCTTTGCTTGCAGATTGCCAGCGTTCGCGTCCAATTAAAAGCTGCGCAATCACATCTATGGCTAACAATGGTATGATCTTATTGTCAATTAGTTTGATTAGCGCTTCGGGATCTTGGCTTAGTGTGTTCTTTGAGTCAATCAAAATTTTTTGAGTGCTGACAATCGAGTTTTGAAGGAGGTCAACGGGATTTTGAATTTGATTTACTTGTGAATTTGTTGAGGGTATATGATTGGCAAAGCTAGGATGAATGTGTATTAATAGTATTGTACTGCACAGTAAAAAAATATTTTTTTTAAACATTATTTTTTATCTCCTGAAGCTGAAATAAAGGTGTTAATCAATGAGTTTAGATTAATGGCTGATGAAGTATTAGACAATTCTATTGTGCTACCGTTTTGTAGATATTTACTTTCATAAAAATCTGGTAAATCAAGCTGAGAAGGTTGGAGTGAAATAAAACTCTCACCTAATATCCCACTGGTATCAATTGAAGCAGAATAACTACTTGGAATTTGATTGTGTTGTTTATTAATGCTTAGTATTACATTGGCGATAAATCCGCTATAGCTAGGTTTAAGGCTAATTGATTCGACTTTGCCAATTTCGACTCCAGCAATCCGTACAGCAGCACCTGACCTTAAACTGCCTATATTTTGAAACTGAGCATTAATTCTATAAACATTCTTATTAAGTTCTGTCAAAGATAAACCACTGACTTTGAGCGCCATAAATACAAGCGTGATGATGCCGCACAGCACAAAAATACCAACCAGTAGTTCGTATGATTTTTTATACATCTTGTTAAACTCCTTTGAACATAAGAACAGTCATTAAAAAGTCTAATCCTAAGACCGTTAAGGAGGAATAGACAACAGTTTTTGTCGTAGCTTTAGCGATACCAGCTGAATTGGCATGACAAGCATAGCCTTGATAAAGTGAGACAATTGCAATGGCGACTCCAAAAACAATACTTTTTGCAATACCATTTAAGACATCATCGTAAAATAAAACAGATGCTTGCATATTGCTCCAAAAAGTGCCACTGAAAAGCCCAAGTAGTTTTACACCAATTAAGTAGCCACCCCAAATTGAGATTGTACAAAAAAATAGATTTAAAATGGGCACACTAATCACACATGCCCAAAATCTAGGTGTTAACACAAAACGCACAGGATCAACACCCATCATATTTAAACTGGCTAATTGTTCAGTTGCTTTCATAAGTCCAACCTCAGATGTCAATGCACTACCTGCGCGTCCTGCAAATAAAAGGGCGGTAACGACAGGACCAAGCTCACGAATAATACTTAGTGCAACCATAGGACCTAATGCAGATTCAGCACTGAATTTTGCTAATGTATAAAAACCTTGTAGTCCTAAAACAAAACCGATAAACAAGGCAGAAACCAGGATAATTAAAACAGAGCTTACACCAACGTAATAAGTTTGCGTGATGATGTTACGAATATTGCTGCGTCCACAAATTATTTCAATTGTAAGTAAAATTGATTGCCCAATTTTTGCTGTTATATTTAAAGACGTTCGACCAAGTGCTTGGATGAGTTTAAGCATAGTTTTTTCCCATCATTTTAACGTTGCAAGGAAGTCAGGTGCAGGATAATCAAAGGCAACAGGGCCATTGATGTTACCCGTTAAGAATTGTGATACAAAACGATCATTACTATTACGAATAGATAATGACGAACCTTCGATTGCAACTTTCTGATTAGCAACAATAATAACATGATCAGCAATACTCATGACTTCATCAATATCGTGTGAGACAATGACCGATGTCATACGAAGCGCATCATTTAACCTTTTAATAAGTCTGAGGATGACCTTAAGGGAAATGGGATCCTGACCAGTAAATGGTTCATCATATAACATAAGCTCAGGATCAAGTGCAATAGCGCGTGCCAGTGCCACTCGTCTTGCCATGCCGCCTGATAATTCGCTTGGCATCATATCAATTGTTCCTCTTAACCCAACAGATTGTAGTTTCATAAGCACTAGATTATGAATTAAATCTTCACTTAAATTGCTGTTTTGTCTTAATGGGAAGGCCACATTATCGAAAACTGATAACTGAGTGAATAAAGCACCTGATTGGAATAAAACGCCCATTTTTTTACGAAGCGCTAGCAGTTCTTTTTTATTAAGGGTTTTTACAGTTTGATTTAAAACTTGGATGTTACCGCTATTGGCTTTTATTAATCGTCCAATAAGATGTAAAAGTGTTGTTTTTCCTGTACCAGATGGACCAAGTATAGCCGTAATTTTACCTTTTGGAATCGTGCACGATAAGTCCTTATAAATACATTTATCACCGCGATAAAAAGAAACGTGCTCAAAAGAAACGGCGTAGTTTTGATGAGTTGACATTATGTGTTTATTTGCTGTTTCAACTGTTTGCTTTCTTCAGGAATAGTAACGTTTAATTCCAGTACTGAGCAATCCCCTTGATCATCGACCTCAATTTTGATGTCTTTGGGGTCAACATGAACATACTTTTTGAGCACTTCCAGAATTTCCTCTTGAAGTTTGGTAATGAATGCGGGTTTATTGCTTTTACCACTTAGCTCATTGCGTTGGTGGGCAACAATAATTTGTAGGCGCTCTTTGGCGATATGTGCGCTATTTTTTTCAACGCGCTTATTTTTGAAATAATTTAAAAACCCCATGTTATTTTCCTCCAAATAAACGCTTTAAAAAGTTTTGCTTTTCAGGAGTAATAAAGCGAAGTGGTTTGTCGTGACCCAAAAAACGATCAATGGCATCTAAGTAAGCTTGACCTGCTTCACTGTCTTGATAAGCAGTGACAGGTACTCCAGAATTAGAAGCTTGAAGCACAGTTTTAGACTCAGGGATTACGCCAAGTAATGGAATTGATAACACATCTTTAACGTCATCAAGTGATAACATTTCGCCTTGACTTACACGTTGAGGATCATAGCGTGTGATCAAAAGCTTTGCTTCAACAGATTCCCCTTTTTCTTTGGCTTTTTTGGTTTTACTGGCAAGTACACCAATAATTCGATCTGAGTCACGCACTGAAGAAACCTCTGGATTTGTGACAACGATCGCCTTATCAGCATAGTACATAGCCATTAATGCACCTTTTTCAATACCTGCGGGTGAATCACAAATAACGTAATCAAATGTTTCATGTAACTCATTCATGATTTCTTCCAGCCCTGACTCAGTCAAGGCATCTTTGTCTCGCGTTTGTGAAGCAGGTAATATAAATAAATTCTCTGAGCGCTTATCCTTAATCAAGGTTTGATTAATATTAGATTCTTTATTGATAAGGCTAATTAAATCGTAAACTACTCGGCGCTCACACCCCATAACAAGATCTAAATTGCGTAGTCCAACGTCAAAGTCGATTACGACTGTTTTAAAGCCTTTCATTGCGAGTCCTAATGAAATTGCTGCACTTGTTGTAGTTTTGCCGACACCACCTTTACCAGAGGTGATAACAACAGTAGTGGCGCGCTTTTTATCTTTTGTTTCTTTTATGCCCGTTTGTTTGGATTCTTTACTCACAATATTTAATCCTTGATTCAATTACACTTTGATTTGGGAAGACCCATCTTCTAAATCTGGCTGACCATGATTGTACCGTCTTTTAACTGGATTTGATAGCCATTATTATTGTTATTAAGGGGCGCAACCGGTTCCTCAAATATTTTATATTGCCCTGCTATAGAAACAAGATCTGCTTCTAATTTGTGACAAAAGATACGCGCATTGGTATTTCCTTCTAAGCCTGCAATTGCACGTCCCCGTAATGTACCATAAACGTGAATATTACCACTAGCTAGCAACTCAGCACCAGGGCTCACCGAGGATAAGACGATTAAATCACCGTTTTGAGAGATCACTTGCTGACCTGATCGAATTCTTGTCTCAACGATTTTATGCTGTAGTACATGGGATTTATTGGCTGAAACAATCGGAGCAGGGACATTTTTTCCTTCTTTAAAAACAGGAAAGCCATATGCTTGCAGGGCTTCATTAAGTGTATTATCTGGCAACCTAAATCCAACTGGCAGAAGTGTGTGTTTTTTGAGCATGTCGGTTAAGGATTGAATAAACTCAAGTTTTACAGTTTGTGGTAAAGCAGTTAGCTCAATGACCATGGGCGTATTGTTAAAAAATTGTGGTGCCTGTTTTATTTTTGTCGTAATCTGTTTTTCAATTTCATCAAGATCGGTACTGAGTATTTGCAAAACACTAAGCGTAAAAAGACTTCCCTTGATTTGAAAAGTTGCAGGCATGGTTTTTATCCTTGTTAAATTAAAATAATAGTCACTATGATAAAACGTATCGATTTTATAACGAATCTTATACCAATTATCAAGATAATTGATGATATTTGTACAAAGTTAGGGAGAGGGTAAATAAGGTGTGTCAAGCTTTTGATCAAAATAAGTCACATTGGGTTAATTGGGGATTAGCGATTTTATTATCGTTACTATTTAGTACTTTAAGTCTTAGTTGGTGGTTATTTAATACAAAGGTCATTGATATAGCGTTAGCAAAAGAGATATTTTGGCAATATCAGCTTATTATTTGGTGTGCCGCTGTTATAGTTGGTGGTGCGCTTGGGATGAGTGGAGCTGTTTTACAAGTGGTATTAAGAAATCCACTTGCAGATGTAAGTATTTTAGGTATCTTATCAGGTAGCCAGTTTGTAGGGCTCTTGCTGCTTTTTATACTACCAAGTTACATCAGCCGTTTGAGTTATTACTCTTATGCTTTGTTTCTAACTGCTTGTGTTATTGGTGCCATGTTAGTTCTATTATTATTTATGTTGGTAATTTTCACTCAAAAGAGCTTAACAAATATAACTGTTATCATTTTTCTAGGAGTTGGAATTTCTGCTGTTTTTAGTGCTTTAACAGCACTTATTATGAGTTTTAGCCGTGCCGAAACCTTGCAACAAATAACCTTATGGCAGTTTGGTGGTTTTCTAAATGTATCGTGGTTACAGCTAACGTTACTTATTTTAGTTAGCTGTGTGTTCTTTGCTTTTGCAATCAAAAATCATCAGGCTTTTGATATGTTAAGTTTAGGAGAGACTGAAGCGATGTTAATGGGAGTAGACGTTAAGCGTTTACTCGTTTGGTTAGTAATTACATTAGCTTTTTTAGTTGCCTGTATTGTATCAATTGCAGGTCCAATTGCTTTTTTAGGTTTAGCGGCACCCCATATTGCAAGGTTTTTGCTATCAACCAATAAAATGAAAGTCTTACTTATAGCGAGTTTTTTATGTGGTGCTAGTTTGATGTTGATCAGTCAATGGTTGTCACAAAGCATTGCTTATCCCATGATTATTCCAGTTGGTATTATCACTGCGTTACTTGGAGCACCATTTTTAGTTTTTTTAGTTATTCGTGAGCTAAAGACAAATGGTGTATAAAACATAATAGATTGTATTAATAATCTTATGTTATGATATGCGCAAATTAAGAGATGAACGTGATTTAAATTTTTTTATGAGTCGGTTGCAGCAAAATATTATTTATGCAGGGATTGTGATTGCCGTTATTGGATTTTTTTGGGCAGTTGTACCTAAAAAGCAATATGAGTCGCAGGGGGTATATTTGCCACAAACAACGGAAATTTATAGTACAGTTGATGCAAAGATCGTGCAATTTTACGCATCAGAGAGCATGAATTTACGGAAAGCCGTTCCAGTTGTAACAGGCTTTAACGAATCGCCAATTGGTATTATCCGGGTGGACACACATTATACAAGTAAAAAAGAAATCCAATCGTCTTGTGAGCAAAACGTACAAAAAGCTAAAATGCTTGCCGCACAGCATGGTGTAACCAAAGTGATTGGAAATTGTGTGGTTTCTGGCAATACAGGACCTTTGGATGGTGCTAACCTTTATGCTTATGCCTATCATTAACTATGAATCCACAAAATAAAGGTAAAAATTTACGGATTGTATTTGCTGGTACGCCTGAAATCTCAGCAACCGTTCTAAATAACTTAATTGGTCAAAACTATAATATTGTTGGAGTGTTTACCCAGCCAGATCGTGTTAAAGGTCGTGGTAAAAAGTTGCAAGCTTCAGCTGTAAAAGAACTGGCTTTAACACATAATATTCCTGTTTTCCAACCTATCTCATTTAATAAAGAACCTCAAGCGATTGATGATTTGCAAAATTTACAAGCCGATGTGATGGTAGTTATTGCTTATGGATTACTGCTGCCTAGGGTGGTTTTAGATGTTCCAAAGTATGGCTGTATAAATATTCACGTTTCATTGCTGCCTAAATGGCGGGGAGCTGCCCCTATTCAGCGAGCAATTGAAGCAGGTGATACAAAGACAGGTATTACGATTATGCAAATGGATGAGGGCTTAGATACGGGTGATATTTTGCATGTGGTTGAAACCCCCATCTTAAAAGAAGATGATAGTCAAACCTTGCATGATCGATTAGCAAAACTTTCAGTTCCAGCGATTTATGAAGTGTTTTCTCAAATTGCCAGTGGAACACTCCACTCACAAAAACAGCCTGAGGATGCAACGTATGCACGTAAACTCACAAAAGAGGAAGGATTAATTGACTTTAATAACACCGTTCAACAAATTGATTGTAAAGTTCGTGCATTTAGCCCTTGGCCAAGTGCATATATTAAGCTTGATAATGAACAAGTGAAAATTTCGGATATTCAAGTGTTTAAAGAAAAAGCAAGTAGTGCCATAGGTACTATTTTAAGTGTAGATAAGTCTGGCTTAAAAGTGCAGGCTTGTAATGGTGTAATCAACATTGGCTCACTCCAATTTCCGGGAAAGAAAATGTTGTCAATTGCAAGTATATTAAATGGTAAAGATTTAGGCTTTCTTATTGGCAAAAAATTATGAGTCACTTTATTTATTAATAAATAGATTAATTATTTTTTTGATCTGCCAACGTACGTCTAATAGTGGGAAAAAACGTGATCATCTTGTGCTTGTTATTCACCTGAAAATAATACTAACACTTATTGTAAAAATATTACCCTTGATTTCCACCACTTTAAAGTGAAACTACTTTTTAAAATAACGCAATAGGTGAATGTTACAGTGCCTGTCAATATGAACATAACTTGCATTTTTAAACCAATCACCAAGCACATAACGTATATAGTTTTGTTGATGATGAATGTTGAATAAGTGCGTGTGTCCATGAATGAGAGTTTTATGTTTACCAAGGTATTTTTGAATGCCTTTTTCAGTGACATCAATAACTTTATACTTTGCGTTTTTTTTGTGGCTTGTTATGCGTATGCCTTTTGCAAGTTTTTCCCTTAATCGAAGTGGTAATCGTAGATAAAGCCACTGGATGAGTTTGTTGCGTACAATTTTGCGAAAAATTTGATAGCTTTTATCATCAGTACATAGCAAATCACCATGCATCAATAAAATAGTTATTTTGGAGAGTACAAGGACATGTGGATCACTTACAAGTGTTATTTTGGCACGTTTTGCAAAACGTTGACCAATTAAAAAATCGCGATTACCAGACATGAAATAAATTTGAAGTCCACTGTCATGTGCATGAGCCAATAGATCAGCAATATGCAGATTAAAAGGTGAGATAGCATCATCTCCAATCCAATAATCAAAAAAATCTCCGAGGATATATAGGGAATTGTCCTTATTTGTGATATCTGCTAAAAAGCGTTCAAATAGAGCAGTAGCTTGCACTCTAACCTCACTTAAGTGCAAGTCAGCAATAATATAGTAATTTTTTTTATTTTCTTTATTCATCTTTGCACTTTACGGTAACAAGGCTGTGCTTTTGATGGGATTTAGTATAACATCTAACATATTAAGAAGACGATAAAAACAAGATGAATGCAAAGTAATTTACAAAAAGCACGTGTGCTTGTTGTGGGGGATGCGATGCTTGATCGCTATTATTATGGAACAACTGAGCGCATTTCTCCTGAAGCGCCTGTACCAGTTGTCCATGTAAAAACCATTCAAGATCGAGCAGGTGGAGCAGGAAATGTGGCACTCAACATCTCAGCATTATCAGGGATGGCTGGAATTTGTGCGATCGTGGGTAAAGACGAACCAGCACGCATTTTGTGTGATTTTTTAACAAAGAAATCTATTAAGACACATCTTATTGAAACCCATTTGCCAACGATTACTAAGTTACGCATACTTTCACAAAAACAACAGTTATTAAGGCTGGACTTTGAAGAAGGATTTTCAAAAATCGATGAAACATTGTTATTAGATGCTGTAGAAAAAGCTGCTGATCAATACAATGTAATGATTTTATCAGATTATGGTAAAGGGACGTTATACAATACAAAAGCCTTAATTGAACTTGCTAAAAGAAAAAATATGGCGGTTTTAGTTGACCCTAAAGGTCATGACTTTAGCATTTATGAAGGAGCAACATTGATCACCCCTAATCGCAAAGAATTTGAAGCTGTGGTAGGAAAGTGTATAACTGAGGATGAATTGATTTCAAAAGCGTATGCACTTATTAAGCGATGTAAGCTTGATGGGCTTTTAATTACTCGTAGTGAAGAAGGTATGACGCTTGTGTTTAATAGTGGTGCAGCCAAAAGCATTCCAACCGTGGCACGAGAAGTTTTTGATGTAACAGGTGCGGGAGATACCGTTATTGCAGTAATGGCGATGGGCTTATCGTGTGGTTATGATTTTGAGTCATCAATGCGTTTGGCAAATGCCGCAGCAGGTGTGGTTGTTGGTAAAGTTGGTACAGCAACACTAAGCGCACAAGAGCTTCATGATTCACTTCATGCTCAAACAACTGTTAATAAAGGTATTATCACTCAAGATGCGCTCAAACAAGCTATGCGTGAAGTACGCTTACAAGGTGAGAAAGTAGTCATGACCAATGGTTGTTTTGATATCTTACATGCAGGGCATGTTGAGTATTTACAAAAAGCGCGTGCTTTAGGAGATCGATTAATCGTTGCTGTCAATAGTGATGAGTCAGTTAAACGTTTAAAAGGTGAGAATCGCCCTGTCGTTAATTTACAATTTCGTATGGAAGTATTGGCGGCGCTATCTTGTGTAGATTGGGTAGTGGCGTTTAATGAAGATACCCCTGAGCGTATTATTAGTGAGCTACTGCCAGATATTTTAGTCAAAGGCGCAGACTATGAAATACATGAAATAGCAGGCGCCAAAGAAGTATTGGCTGTAGGTGGAGAAGTAAAGACCATCACACTTAAGCCAAATCACTCTAGTTCATCAATTATTCATAAAATTCAATCATCAAAAGTTTAAGGTAATATAACAGTATGAAGCATGTTCATATTTTAGGAATTTGCGGGACGTTTATGGGTGCCTTAGCGGTCTTGGCACGCCAAAAAGGTTATCATGTAACAGGTAGTGATCACAACGTTTACCCTCCTATGAGCACTTATCTTGAATTGCAAGGCATTCAAATTATGCAAGGTTATGATTATGATATCACTTCGCTTAAGTTAGACGAGGTAATCGTTGGTAATACCATGCGTCGTGGTATGCCAATTGTTGAAACGCTATTAAACAGTGAGTTGCAATATTATTCAGCACCTAGTTGGCTTTATAATGAAGTTCTTAAAACGAAAAAGGTCATCGCTGTGTCAGGTACTCATGGCAAAACCACAACCACGTCATTAATTGTTAAATTATTAGATGATGCGGATCTTAACCCTGGTTTTCTAATTGGTGGGATCAGTCAGGATTTTGGTGTGTCATCCCGTTTAACTGATTCTGAAATTTTTGTAATAGAGGCTGATGAATACGACACAACTTTTTTTGATAAGCGCTCTAAATTCATACATTATCATCCTGATATTCTAACGATTAATAACCTTGAGTTTGACCATGCGGATATTTTCAATAGCATGGATGACATATATCGGCAATTTCATTATCTATTTAGAATGATGCCAGGTAAGGCAAGCATTATCTATCCACAGGATGATCAGAATATTGCTCATTTATTAACGATGGGCGTATGGTCAAATAAATTACCAATAAAAAATCAAATTTTAGATATTAAACCCATTAATGCTGATTATAGTGAGTTTGTATTGAGTGATAATGATAAATGTCATTTAATCAAGTGGTCAATGTTGGGTGAACATAATGCAAAAAATGCGCTTATGGCTTATACAGTTGCAAAGTGTATTGACATTTCATTTGATAAAATACAAGCTAGTTTTGCGAACTTTAAAGGTGTTAAAAGACGTTTAGAATGTATTTATCAAGACCATTATTGTGCTATTTATGATGATTTTGCCCATCATCCAACAGCAGTGAAACATACTTTACAAGCGCTAAAAGCCAAAGCTTCAGATGCGCAAAAGGTAGTGGCTATTTTAGAAGCTAGATCCAATACAATGAAAATGGGTGCTCAAGAAAAAGACCTAATTCAAGCATTAAAATTTGCTGATGAAGTATGGTTCTATCAAAATACTAACATGCAGTGGCAGGCAAGATCCCATCAAAGTGAGACTTTTTTAGTATTTGACCAAATCGAAGATATCGTTAAGGTCTTTGAAAAAAGTTATAAAAGTCCTTTATTTAAGCATTTTGTGATTATGAGTAATGGGGGATTTGAAAATTTGCATCAACGCTTATTGCAAAAAGCAGTAGTAGTTGTTACTCACTCAAATTCATTTTGAAACGTTACATGGTTTTACAAAACAACTGATTTTGCAACTGGTATTGGCTATAATTTCATAAGCTTTGCCATTTTAGCCAACAATACCTTTTTTCCCTCTCCAGCTTTAAAGTCCACATGGTAGCAAAGGTTATCACCTTCACCTTCAAGCTTAAGTATCACCCCAATTCCAAATTTTGTGTGATTGATAAATTCACCTATTTTAAATTCTGCTTCTGTATTTTGCTCTTTGACAAAATCAAACGGTGAAATGCCAAAGCCCACTGTTTTTTCCAATTTTTCTGGTTTGCAATTTCGAACATATTGTAAATATTCTTTGGGAATTTCCTGTAAAAAACGCGACTTGATCTGATAACTCATGTCACCATATTGATGACGTATCTTACAATAGCTTAATGTTAGATGACGCATGGCTCGCGTGATTCCCACATAACAAAGCCTACGTTCTTCTGCTAGTTTATCAACGACTTCAACTGAACGTGATGATGGAAATAAGCCGTCTTCTAATCCTGAAATAAATACATAAGGAAACTCTAATCCTTTTGCCATGTGTAGTGTCATCATTTGTACACTATCGTCATGTTCTGCAGCTTGCATTTCACCTGATTCCAAAACAGCAAAGTTTAAAAACTCCACCAATAGATCTTCTTCTGCCACATCTTCTATAGGAGGTATAAACTCAGCCGCAGCATTAACCAGCTCTTTGAGGTTTTCACATTTTTGCTGTGATTTTTCGGCTTTGCTTTGTTCATGCATAAGCATCAATCCACTGAAATCTATCACATGACGCATTAATGCTCCAAGTTTCATAAGGTTTTTAACAGCAGCCATGTCTTCAATTAAATCTATAAATTTTTGAATTGACGCAGCAGATCGTGTGGGAAGCAACTTACGCTCAATCATTTCACAACTTGCATGCCATAATGACAAATCATGTACGGTTGAGTATTTACGAATACTTTCTATTGTTTTTTGACCAATGCCTCTAGCTGGTAAATTAATCACCCGTTCAAATGCAAGATTATCTACACGCAAAGCAATTAGTCGCATATAGGCCAAAGCATCTTTAATTTCCGCACGATCAAAAAAGCGCATTCCTCCATAAATACGATAGGCAATTCCGGTTTTTAACAGCGCTTCTTCAAGGACACGCGATTGTGCGTTTGAGCGATACAAAACTGAAATATCCGATAACGAAACGTGATGTGTATGATATAAATCATAAATTTTAGCACTAATGTAATCAGCTTCGTCACGCTCATTAAATGCCTCATAAACGGAAATTTTTTCTCCCTTTTCTTTCTCAGACCACAGCATTTTGCCCATCCGTTTAGGATTATTTGCAATCACTGCGTTTGCTGCATCTAATATGATTTGAGTAGAGCGATAATTCTGCTCTAGACGTACGATGCGCACACTTGCCAAATCATCAATAAAGTGTTTGATATTTTCAATCCTAGCTCCTCGCCAACCATAGATAGACTGGTCATCATCTCCAACTGCCATAATGCTATTTGTATCGGATTTCAAAGCCATTAGCCATTTGTATTGAACACTATTAGTGTCTTGAAACTCATCCACTAAAATGTGTTGAAAACGCCGTTGATAATATTGGCTTAATACCATATTTTCTTTAAACAATTCATAAGCATAAAGTAGTAAGTCTGCAAAATCTAATGCATTATTTGCTCTTAAGCGCACTTCATAGACTTGATAAATTTTAATAATTTCGTTATTAAACTCCTCTGTAGGTAAATCAATTGCACGAATACCTTCATCTTTTTTGCCGTTAATAAAGCTTTGTAGATATTTAGGCGGATAAAACTTTTCATCTAAATTTAAACTATGGATAACTTTTTTTATAATTTGCAATTGGTCATCTTGATCTAATACTTTAAATCGTCTGTCAAAACCAAGCTCTGAAGCATGTTGACGTAAGAGTCTATGAGCAATTCCGTGAAATGTGCCAATCCACATACCAACGGTAGAAAAACCAAGTAAATTTTCAATACGTTCTTTCATTTCTCTTGCGGCTTTATTGGTAAAAGTAACTGCCAAAATATTTAATGGTGAAATATTTTTTTCCTGACATAAATAAGCAATTCTATGTGTCAGGACACGTGTTTTTCCACTTCCTGCTCCTGCAAGTATTAAGGCGTTTTCTTGATCAATTAAAACGGCTTCACGCTGTTTTGCATTTAGGGATTGAAGATTTCTGATAAACTCTGACATAACTTAAGCGTGGTAATAATGTTTTTCAATAATTGTAACGTTTGGTTGATAAGCAATTGCTAAAATTAAGCACACTATCCAAATAATGAAAGTAAATCCAAATAGTAAATTCACAACAAAAATTATTATACTGTTTGGATGTTGTTTTTTAAACGCAATGTAGCTAGGTAAAAAATATAAAAGCAATGCTAAAACACCTAATAACACTACTGTTGATAACGGGAAAAAGAATAACACTGCGATAACAATTCCAGCGATGAAAAGTAAATTAAGCAATAAGTGCATAATTATAGCATTCCTTGATTTGTGGAAGATAATCTGATGATATCAAACAAAAGCTTATGATCACAAATTATTTTTGATTTAGCTTTGGAATAATTTTAATAAACTCGCTACACTAAGAGCAGGAAAAAGGTGGTGGGTCGTGCAGGATTCGAACCTGCGACCAACTGGTTAAAAGCCAGCTGCTCTACCGACTGAGCTAACGACCCAAAGCAAAGCACATTATAGGGAATATGGAGCCAATTGCAACATGAAGCATAAAAAAAAGAATAAAAATTTTGGGTTTAGTTTAATTGAGGGGTTAGTGGTAATTATTTTAATTGGAATTATAGTGACTATTGCAATTCCAATGAGTATTGGATCGTTTGGTAGGGCTCACTCAGAAATGTATTTAGATCGTGTTAGAGCGGCGTTAGAATTGGGTCGCATTACAGCAATGTCGGAATCCATGTCCATTTTTTTATGTCCAACTTCAAATGGGACAAACTGTAATACAACTGTGCCAGCAAATAATTGGGGTGCAAATAAATTACTATTATTCACAAGCTCAAGTGGAGAAATTACAACTGTTACGCGTATTGTATCCATACTTGAAGCACCAGGAGCAGGCGATTATCTTTCAAGCAATAAGTCAAATCGCATTGAAATTCAACCAAATGGCCTAACATCAACGGCTTTGAGATTATATTATTGTAGTATTGTTGATGATCAAGGTGCAAATCGTTATACACGTGAATTAATTATTAATTTTGTAGGTAGGGTCAATTTAAATATTTTACCAACTGCACAAAACTGTTGAACATCATCTGAGTTAAGCTACTGTGCTTTACACACGAAGGAAAATTTGCAAAATATTGACTGAACATTATTTTTCTTGATTTCCACAATGTGAGCAAATAGTTTAGTAAAAAAATATTATATTTGATTGGCACAAACAAAGAGTTTTTAAGGATGATTGCGTTAAAATTAAAGCCATTAAGTATGAAAGCATGGCAGGTTGAAATTTAGCTATTTTAGCTTAAGGTTTAGATATAATTGCAAATGCCTACCAAAAAACAGTCATCATCATTTAGATGACTTTAACTTAAATTTATGTTTTAAAATTCTACAAAAACCAATTCTGGCCCTATTTAAATCAAAGAAATCATCGTGTACAGAGAAAAAAGTTAAAAAAGCGATTGACAGTTATTTTTGAGTCCATATAATTACCAGATACCCGCTAAGGAATGTCTAGTAGGGTTTTAAAGGATGTTTGAAAGAGATATGAAGTGTAGATACTTGAATACTTTGAGCGATAGATTTTGTGGATTGTAGTTAGTGTAATGGAGATGGAGTTAGGATGTAGATTTTAATTTCATTGAG